>DASUBK010000001.1:0-2410 GCA_035763305.1 Terriglobales bacterium
CACATCGATGTACGAACAAAGTTTGTCGTTCCGCGCGATCGTATCCAGCAGCCGCCCGGTGATCTTGTTGGGATAGGCGTAGAGGAAGCGCACCCAGCGCAGCTCTTCGACCTGCGCCAGTCGCTCCAGCAGCCGCGCCAGGCCGTCCTTCAAGCCGAGGTCCTCGCCGTAGCAGGTGGTGTCCTGGCCGATGAGCGTGATCTCGCGCACGCCGGAGTGTGACAGGCGCTCCGCCTCGGCGATCACCGACTCGAAGCGCCGCGAGCGGAACTTGCCGCGCAATTGCGGGATGATGCAGAAGGTGCAGGGATGATCGCAGCCCTCGGCAATCTTGATGTACGCCGAAGGCCCGGGCGTGGCGAGCAGTCGCGGCGTGTTTTCGTCGTAGAGATAATTCGGCAGGTCCGCGACTGCGCCGTCCCACTCGTCGCGCGAGAAACGGCCGGCCGACTCCCGCGCCACACCCTCCGGCCGCGACTGCAAGATGGTGAAAGGGGATTGCGTAGCCGCAGAGCCTGCGCTGAGCTTGTCGAAGGGCGTCCCCGCCTGCGGTGCCCCCGGCCGGGAAATCCCCGCCGCCGCGAGAATGCCTTCCAACTCCCCCGTCCCCACCACCGCGTCCACTTCCGGAATGTTTTTCTGGATTTCGTGGCGAAACCGTTCCACCAGGCATCCCGCGACCACCAGCTTGCGCGCCCGGCCCTCGGTCTTGTGCTTGGCCATCTCGAGGATGGTGTTGACCGACTCCTGCTGCGCCGAATCAATGAACGAGCAGGTGTTGACCACGATGACGTCGGCCTCGTCGGCGCGCGGCGTGATCTCCGCCCCGGCACGCGCCAGCAGGCCCATCATGACCTCGCTGTCCACCAGGTTCTTGGGGCAGCCAAGGCTGACGAACCCGACCTTCTGCGGGCGCGCCGCCTCGTCCTTGGGGCTCGCGGGCAGGGTTTTCGGCTGGTCTAGAGTGCTGGAAGACTGGGACATGCGGTACTTCGATTCTATCATTCACGGCCCCATCCCCCGGGGGCAGCACCATCGTCACTTGCTTCGTGTTCCGGGTAGCTGTATATAGACTTCCTATATAGAGGAACCCGCATGGTTGCACGAGAAATCAAACGCGGCAGCGCCGAACTGGCGATCCTTTCGCTGCTGAAAGCCGAAGCCCTGCACGGCTACGAGATCGCCAAGCGCATCGAGCAGCAGACCGGCGGCGTGCTGGTCTTCGACATGGCGTCGCTTTACCCCATGCTCTACCGCCTGGAAACCAGGGGCTGGATCAAGGGCCAATGGGAGGTGCTGCCCAACGGCCGCAAGCGCCGCTGTTATCGCCTGACCGCCGCGGGCCGGGCCAAGCTGGCGCCGCTGCGCCAGGAGTGGCGAAGATTTTTCGAGGCTCTGGATCGCCTCGCCGGGGTGAGCCATGCCTGATTTCGAAGCGCTGGTGCGGCAGAGGCTCGGCTCACTGGAATTGCCGCGCGATTGCGCGAGCGAAGTGGTCGCCGAATTGGCGGCCCACCTGGAAGATCACTACGAGCTTCTGATTGCGCAGGGCAGCGGCGATTCCGCTGCTCTCGCTCAGGCGCTGGCGGCCTTGGGGAACTCCCGGACTCTGCGGCGGGCCATCGTTCGTGAAAAGGAGAACGACATGTTTGCACGACACAAGATCATGGGCCCCGGCATGCTAGCGCTGCTGCTCTCCGGTTTCGCGCAGTGGCTTTGCTACATCCTCATTCACCGCCGCGCGACGGTGATCTTCGTCGAGGACGCGGCCTTCACCACCGAATTGCCCTGGCTGCTTTCGCTTTTAGCCGTTGGCGCCATGACGGCCTGGAGCGGGCGCCGCATTGGGTCCACGCCGAAACAGCGACTCCTCGCCGCAGCATTTCCCGGCTCTGTCACGGCGGGCCTGTACCTCATCGCGCTTGTCGCCGACCTTGCATTGGTTCACAACAGTCTGCACTTAAAGGCCCTGGCGCTTGGCCTGCTGGGCTGGTCCGTGCTGCCCTCGGCGGCTTCGATGATTGGCGCGCTGCCCTTCGTTCTTGGCGCACAACGTACGGAGCCAAAGCCTTCGGCAGCAGCTACTGCATGAACACCTGAACAATAAACCTTCGTGGAACCTTGGTGTCCTTCGTGTGAACCGGCCCTCTCCGTTCACACGAAGATCACGAAGGCTCCACGAAGGAAACGAAGGCAGAATTTATTTCTTAGCGGAAATCTCTTCGTACAGCTCCGGCAGCTTGCCCGCATCTTCCGCCGACGCCCCGAACCGCGCCCGCTCGTAGTGCTCGGTAAACGCCCGCACCGGCCCGCGCAAGACTTCGTCGTCAAGGTCGCGCGCGAACTCCTCCGGCGTCTGCGACGGCAGTTTGCGCATGCCGCGTCGCGCCAGCGTGCGCGTCATCCGTCC
>DASUBK010000002.1:0-12741 GCA_035763305.1 Terriglobales bacterium
GGAATTGTCGGTGTTTTGCCGTATTTTTTCCGGGTTTCGCCCCGTTTCCCCGTGCGGCTACTGAACCGTTAATGACAAAAATTATGCTTGCATGGATGTACTACTCTGATTACTATGCACGCACCCCCGAAAGTCCGACTGAGCCGTTCAGCCACTATGAACATAGGCGAGACGATACGGAATTTCCGTCTGCAAAAAGGGATGTCGCAAGGCGACATCGAGAAGCGCACCGGCCTGTTGCGCTGCTATCTTTCGCGGGTAGAGAACGGTCACACCATCCCTTCTCTGGATACCCTGGCCAAGATCGCCACCGCCATGGAACTGCCGCTGGCGCAGTTCTTTGCTGATAACCAGCACGATAATGGCGCCAAGGCACTGCCGCAATTGAGCGAGGACGAGGTGCGCTTCCTGACCCAGATCCGGCGCTACTCCTCCAGCCTCAACGACAGCGATCGCAAGCTGGTGCTGGCCATGATCAAGAAGATGGCCGCCAGCGCCGCGAAATAGATCGCCTTCCGCGCGACCCTCAGCCGCCCGCGGGCGGCTTTTTGATTTTTGGCTGATGGTGCTCCACGTCTGCCGCTTGCGGCGGACGCGCGAATGCTCTCTACGGCTGCTTCGTCTCGATCTTCACGAAGCGCAGCTGCGGATAGCCGTGATCCCAGTCGGCGGAGATGTGCTCGAAGGTCAGGCGGAACTCCTGCGAGCCGTTGGGCCGCAGCGGCGTCGCCGAAACCGGGTTGGTCTCGTCGGGAAAGCCCGGCCGGTGCTGGATCAACATCAGCGGCAAGGTCTCCCGCTGCACCGTCTCTCCCATCGAGTTGCGGAACACCGCTTCCACCGTCGCGCCCACCACGACCTTGTTGCCGGTGTTCGTCACCGTGCCGTCCACGTAGTTCACGCTGCTGCCGATAAAGTTCTCGGCGGCGCTGAGCTTCAGGTTGCTGATGGCAAGAGAATCGGCGTAAGGATCGGTGGTGGCGGCCGCCGGCGGCTTGGCCCGGCTACTGAAGACGACGATGGCTGCGACCACCACCGCGATCAGCCCGACGGCGATCGCGATGGGAACCCAGCGGCCTTTCGGCTCCGGCTCGGTGGACGCGAACGGCCCGTAGTAGTCAGCCATGCCGCGTTCATTCTAGCAGTCAGCAGCCAGCAACCAGCAGCCAGCCTCGACTGCTGGTGCTGGCTGCTCTTACTGCGGCTTCGTCGCGCCTTTGTGCTTCACCGCCTGGCCCTTCGTGCCGCCGGGGGCGAGCTGGCCGGCGTTGCTGGCGCCATTCTGCGGCGGGTTCTTGCCCGACTGGCTGTTCTGGTTGTTTTGCTCGTTGAGAATCGGCGGCTGTCCCGCGGGCGACACCGGCTGGCCGGCGGCGGTGACCGTCGCCACCGTCAGCTCCGGCAACTGCCGGTTCCAGCCCTCGGGAACGTGGGTGAACTCCATGCGCACCGGCCGCGTCTCGCCCGCCTTGATGGGCGCGTCGGTCAGCGGCTGCGTTGCCGAGTTGCTGCCGCCCTCGATTCCCAGCACCGGCACGCGGATGGTTTCCAGGTTCTGTCCGTTGTTGCCCTTGAACGTTGCATCCACCGCCACGCCGGTGATCTCGGAGCTGCCCTGGTTGGTCATCTGTCCCTGCAGCGCGACGGCATTGCCGGCCGGCGCGGACGTGAGATTCATGCCGGTGAACTGGATTTGCTCGCCGGTGGGCTGCGCCGGCACCTGCGCCCCGCTGGGCGCCATGGTCTGCTTGGGCGTGCGCGGCAGCCACAGGATGCACGCCACCAGCAGCGCGGCCGCGGCCACGATCGCGATCAGCACCCACGGAACCTTGCTGCGCGGCTGCAATTTCAGGCTGGGATGCTCGTGCTGCGGAAGTTTCGGATTGGTCGCCATACCTCGTGCCCCCTGTGACTAGTGGAAGAAATAGATGGCCAGGCCGATGCCGATCAGGATCACCAGAACCACGGTAATCAGCGGCCAGGGAAAGGCCCGGTCGCCCCGCGCCTCGGGCTGTTCCGGTTGGCCGGGCGATTCCGGAAGTCTGGGATTGGTCGCCATAGCGCCTCCGCCGCGACCCCAAAATATCGCGTGACGATGTTTTGTCGCCTGCGTCGCGTCTTTTTGGAATCGGTCTGCTAGCAAGGATGAGGAAAGGCAGGGCGGAGTTTGCCGCAAAGCGGGGCTGCTGCGGGGCGAAGCCGCGGGCCGGGGCTGTTCGTCACCAGCTCGCACGCGCCGCAACGACTTGGTAGGCCCCGGCGCCTCGCCGGGGCGGTCGCCAGCAGCGTCGGAATGGACGTCGCCAGGGCGCCTCGCCCGAGCCCCGCACCTCCGGCGCTGGGCCGTTGCGCTCAGAAAATCTGCGCTACTCCCCCGCCACCATCAACCCGTCGATCCGCAGCGTGGGAGCGGCGACCGCGCCCCGGAATTCCAGGTCGTTGCCGATCTCGCTGACGTGGAACAGCACGTCTTTCAAATTGCCGGCTACGGTAATCTCCTCCACCGGATGCGCCAGCTCGCCGCCGGAGATCCACAGTCCCACCGCGCCCTGGGAGAAGTCGCCGGTCACCAGGTTCACTCCGAAACCCATGAACTCGGTCACGTACAGCCCCTCGGTGACGCCGCTCACAATCTCCTGTGGCGTCTTCGTTCCGGGCTGGAGGAAGAAGTTGCCCACGCCGATTCCGGGATTGCCGGCCAGCCCGCGCGAGGCGTTGCCCGTGGTCTGCAGCTTCAGCTTGCGCGCGGTGTAGGTGTTCAGCAGGTACGACTGGAGCACGCCGTTCTCGATCACCACGGTGCGCCGCGACGGCACGCCCTCGGAATCGAAGGGGCTGGTGCCGAAGCCGCCGGGCATGGTGCCGTCGTCAATCACGGTGATATTGTCGCCGGCAATTTTCTCGCCCAGCTTGCCGGCCAGGAACGAGGCGCCGCGATATACGGAATCGCCGTTCACCGCGCCGGCGATGTTGTCGAGCAGCGAGCGCGCCACCAGCGGATCGAAGATCACCGGCACCTGCGAGGTGCGGGCCTTGCGCGCGCCCAGGCGGCGCAGGGTGCGCTGCGCCGCGATCTGCCCGACCTTTTCCGGCGAATCGAGCTTGCGCAGCGTGCGCGAGACCGAGTACCAGAAATCGCGCTGCATCGCGCCTTCCTCGGTCTGCGCGATGGGCACGGCGGCCACCGAACAATACGATCGGCGATACGAACCGACGAAGCCGTGCGAGTTGGCGAGCACCGTGGTGCCGTCGGCCGCGTCGAACGACCCGCCATCCGAGTTCTTGATACGGCGATCGCACGCGATGGCCGCCTTCTCCGCGCGCCGCGCGTAGTCAATCCGGTCGGCGGTCGAAAGCGAGTACACGTCGGGGTAATAAAGATCGAGTTCTCCGCTCAGCGAGCCGAGCAACTCTTTTTCCGGCAGCCCGGCGAAGGGATCTTCCGAGGTGACTTCCGCCAGCGACAACGCGGACTTCACCATCTCGCCCAGCGCGTCGGACGACAGATCGCTGCTCCAGGTGCTGGCCACGCGCCGGCCGCGAAAGACGCGCACGCCGGCCGCCTTCGATCCCGATTCCTTCAGCGTCTCCACCTTGCCCATGCGCACCACGGTGGAGAACTCGTTGCCTTCGCGCACCATGGCGTCGGCGGCACTGGCCCCGCCACGCATGGCGCGGTCCACGATCTCGACTGCGACATTCTTCAGATCCATAGCTCTATTTCAACACGGACGCACGGAGGCACGGAGGAAAGAAAGGAACATTCTGCCTCCGTGTCTCCGTGCGTCCGTGTTGATGTCTTTCTTCAGTAGCTCGCCTGCACCTGGATGGTGACCCGCGGCCCGGGCGAGGTGATGTTGGCCGCCGGAGGCCAGCCCGCGCGCACGTAGCGCGTCGGCGTCACTTGCAGGCAGCCGTCGATGGTGGCCGCCTGGCGATCGGTGCCCGCGACGGTCAGCGGAAACCAGATGCGCCCGTCGAGCGAGCCCTCCGCCACCAGCTTCACGTCGGTGGGATATCCCTTATTCGTTTGATCGAACGCCATGCAGATGGTCAGCGACTTGGGATACCCCAGCGATTTGCTGGTAGGTATCGGCTCGGCAGTGGACAGCTCCTTGTCGATCAGCACGTCCACGCGCCCATGCGTGGACGGATCGTCCTTGGGGCAGTTGCAGGTATCGGCGGAGGAGCCCGGCAGAACGAAGATGAGAACGAATGCGGCGGCTGCGAGCAGGGTTTTCATGCGCGCCTCCCTGGGCCTATTTCACCACGGAGGGACGAAGCGGCGGAGAGAATTCGGGATTCGCCGCTATAACCCCACGCGCTGCACCAGGCCGGCGAAGCGGGGATCCTGGCGCAGCGGGTCGAACAGCGGATGCACCTTCACGAATTGCAGGATGTTGGAGTGTTCCTGGCACGCCTTCTCGATCCAGGCGAAGGCCCGATCGTAGTCGCCCAGGCCCATGTAAGTAATGATGAAACTGGCGGCGGGAACGTAGCCGCTGCGCTCCCGAGCCTTGAGTTCGTCGAGGATGCGCAGCGCTTCGGCGCGGCGGCCGGCGCGGGCGTAGGCTGCCGCCAGCAGGTCGATCATCCCCGGGCTGCGGCCGGAGACAGTCGCCGCCTGCTCCAGCACCGGAATGGCGCGCTCCGGCTCTCCTTTCATGATGAGCGCAAAGCCCAGCTGCCATAGCGCGTAGGCGTCGCGCGGCCGCACCTGCAGAACGCTGTTGACCTCGCGGATCGCGTCGTCGTAGCGCCGGTCGTTGAACAGGATCCAGACGATCTCCAAGCCGGGGTCTCCCGTGCGATCGAGGTCGCGGCTGCGCTCGGCCGACGCCAGAGCCTCATCAATACGTCCGTGACAGAGCAGCCACTGCGCCAGCGATGCGTAGGCGTCCGCATCGTTGGGGTTTAGTTCCAGCGCGCGGCGGTATTCCGCCTCGGCTTCCGCCCAACGCCACTGCTTCTGCGCCAGGTCGCCGAGGATCAGGTGGGCTTCGCCGAGGTTGGGATCGAGTTGCAGCGCCTTGCGGGCGGCGGCGGTGGCCAGCTGCCGCTCGGTGTCCGGCCGCCCGCCCACAATGACGGTGCCGAGTTGCGAATGGGCAGCGGCGAGGCTCACGTACGCCCGCGCGAAGCCTGGGTCCTGGCGCAGCGTCTCCTCGAAATAGGCGACGCTCTGCTGCAGGTCGGCCTTGCTGTTCGCCCGGTGCAAGACGTACTGGCCTTTGAGGAAGCTCTCGTAGGCGTCCGGCAGCACACGATGGACCGCAGCCAGCGTATCCCGCTCCTTCCCGCTGACCGTCGCTTCCACTTTCCTGGCGATAGCCTGTGCCACCTCGCTCTGCAGCGAGAGCACGTCGGGCAGATCGCGATCGTAGGTTTCCGACCAGAAATGGTCGTCGGTGGCGCCGCGAATCAACTGCGCCGTGATCCGGATGTGATCGCCCTCGCGCATTACCGAACCTTCCACCAGCGCATCCGCGCCCAGCATGCGCGAAATTTCCGGGGCCGAGAGCTGGGAATTCTTCAAGCGCATCACTGACGTCCAGGAGATGACGCGCAGCTGGTGGATCTGTGCCAGGCGGTCAATCAGGGCTTCCGTCATTCCGTCCGCCAGGTATTCCTGCGAGGCGTCGGCGGAGAGGTTGCGCAACGGCAGCACGGCCAGCGAGCGGATGGGCGGCGGCGGCGTTTCCCTGGTCGCACGAGGCCGCGTCAGCAGCACTCCCGCGGTCACCAGGGCCAGCACTCCCAGAACTGCCGCCGATAGCTTGAGCCGCGCCGAAATCGGAGGCTTGGCGGCCGGAAGGGGCTCGGGGCGAAGAACCGTGGCCACGGACGCACCCCCAGCGGCTGCCGCCAGGCTCAATTCCGCCGCCGCGGGTTCGGCCTCCACGCAAGTCACCGGCGCGGCGAAGCGGTATCCCTTGCCGACCACGGTCTCGACAAAGCGCGGCTTGTCGGGATCGTCGCGCAGCGCCAGCCGGATCTTCCGCACGGCGGTGTTAATGCCGTGCTCGAAATCCAGGTAGACGTCCTTGCCCCAAAGATGTTCGGCAATCTCCTCCCGCGATACCAGCTCGCCCCGCCGCTGGACCAGCAGAAGCAGCAGCTCCATGGGAATGCGTTCCAGGCGCAGGGCGCGTTCGGCCCGTTGCAGCCGGAATCGCGAACGATCCAGGGTGAAGTCGCCGAAATGGAATTGCTGGGCCGTAGGAGCCAACCCCGGGAGGCGGGAAACTGCGCTGCAAATAATGCCCCACTCCAGGCTAAGTAGCAACTGCTTCAGGAGCTTGCGGCTTCACCAGGAATTCACCCGCGCTTCATCGGTTCTGCATTGCGGGGCGGCCGCACGGCGCGCCAGAGTGCCAGCTCTGATTCAGACAGGGAGGTCTGGAATGAGGAACAAGGGATTGTACTGGCTCGTCGCCTTCGTGGCGCTTGCCTTGACCCTGGGACCACGCGCGGTGGCTCAGAACCCAACTCCGGTCAAGCTCGCCGGCGCCATCAACGACTACAACTCCGTCGCCCTCGGCTCGTACGAGATGCGCGGCGCCTGGTCGCTGAAGGTGCGCGGCAACTCGGGTACCGCCGATTTCACCGCGGCCCTGAACATGGAGCACTCGGACCTGGGCATCATCAATGGCGCCACCACCCGTAACGCGCACACCCACCACATCAAGGTCGTGGGAGGAACGGTGCTCGCTACCGGCAACGGCTTTCGCGTGACTGGGCCGGCCATCATCACCATCAATGGCCAATATCCGCCGCCCTTCGGGCCGAATTCGACCCTGCAGATCGATGTCACCGGCTCCACCGGCGACAATGCGGTTCCCTACTCCAATATCCAGCTGACCTTCATCAACAATGCCGACGGCACCAGCAGCGATGCCGTCAAGCATTTCGGGAGCCAGGTCATCAACGGGGTGGTGCGAAGCGTAAAACCTGCAGAAGCCGAGGATCACTAAAGTTGGTGGGCACCAGCGCTATGGGTAGGCCCCGATTGGGTGGGCCCCGGCGCTGGGTAGGCCCCGGCAGCCTGCCCTGAGCTTGTCGAAGGGCCCTCGCCGGGGCGGTCGCTCGCACCACCCAAACCTGCGTGGCCGCGGGCGCCTCGCCCGCGGCGACACAAACTACCGCGCCGTCCCCCCCACCGTGATGCGGTCCACCTTCAGCGTGGGAATGCCGACGCCCACCGGCACCGACTGCCCGTCCTTGCCGCAGGTGCCCACCCCCTCGTCGAGTTGGAGATCGTTGCCGACCATGGACACGCGCGTCAGCACGTCCGGCCCGTTGCCGATCAGCGTGCAGCCCTTCAGCGGCGCCGTGACCTGGCCGTCCTCGATGAGGTAGGCCTCGGAGGCGGAGAACACGAACTTGCCGTTGGTGATGTCCACCTGCCCGCCGCCGAAATTCGCCGCGAAGATGCCGCGCTTCACCGAGCGCAGGATGTCCTGCGGATCGTCCTGGCCGCTGAGCATGTAGGTGTTGGTCATGCGCGGCATGGGGATGTGCTCGTAGCTCTCGCGCCGCCCGTTGCCGGTGTTGGCGATGCCCATCAGCCGCGACGAGAGCTTGTCGCTGAGATAGCCCTTCAGAATCCCCTTCTCGATGAGCACCGTTTCCTGCGTCGCATTGCCTTCGTCGTCGACGTTCAGCGAGCCGCGCCGGCCGGGCACGGTGCCGTTGTCCACCACCGTGCACTTCTCGCTGGCCACGCGTTTGCCCAGCATGCCGGCGAAGGCCGAGGTGCCCTTGCGGTTGAAGTCGGCTTCCAGCCCGTGCCCGATGGCTTCATGCAGCAGGATGCCGGGCCAACCGGGGCCGAGCACCACTTCCATCTCGCCGGCGGGCGCGTCGCGCGCGTCCAACTGGATCATCGCCTGCCGCGCCGCTTCCTGGGCAAAGTGCTCCGGCGTCTTCTCGGTTTGGAAAAATTCCAGGCCGACGCGGCCGCCGCCGCCGGACGTTCCACGCGACGAATTGCCGTTCGCCTTGCCGATGCAGAGCACGTTGAAGCGCGCCAGCGGCTGCGAATCCTCGGCGAAGCTGCCGTCGGAGCCGACCACCAGGATCTTGCGCAGCTCGTCGGCGTAGCTGGCGCGCACCTCGCTGATGCGCGGATCGTAGGCGCGCGCGGCGCGGTCGGCGCGCAGCACCAGCTCCAGCTTCTCGTGGATGTCGGCATTCACCGAGGGCAGGGTAACGGAGTAGAGATCGCGGTTGCGGTTCTCCTTCAGGTCCACGACCGGGGACTTGGAGGGCCCGCTGGCGATCATGGCCGCGGTTCGCGCCGCATTGAGAATGCGCTCGGGCGAGAGGTCGTCGGTGTAGGCGTATCCGGTACGCTCGCCCGCCACCACGCGCACCCCGCATCCCGCGGAAATCCCCTGGTTGGCCGACTTTACCAGCGACTCGTCCACCGTGATGGAAGTCGCCACCTGGTACTCGAAATACAGGTCGGCGTATTCGCCGCCCGCCGATAGCGCCGCCGCCAGGTAGCGCTCCAGGTCGGCCTGCGTGATCCCGTACCGCTCGAAAAAGTAATTGCCGTTCTGCATGATGTTGATTGGATGCCCCACTCGCATCCCGGGCTCCAATCAGGATAACCCACGCCATTGCCGATTTACGATTTCCGGCTCCGATTGATCAGGACGCAAATCCGGGGGCCGCAATCGGCAATGTTTAGGGCTTTCCCCTGATTTCACCAGAGTAGTTGCACAGGTAGGATGGGCCCTATGCTGGTGGAAGCCATTCGACTCGCGCTGGGCCTGGCCATTGCCCTGTTTCACCGGCCCGTCGCGGATTTCATGCTCCAGCACGAGCGGGCGCTGGTCATCGCCGCCCGCCAGCGCGGCTTCCCCTTACCCCCAACGCCCACCACCGAGACCACCCGCAATATCTACTTCTGCCTCGGCATCTTCCTGGCTTTATTCGAGATCCTGCGCATCTGGACCCTGCTCCACCCGCTCAGCTCGATCGCCGGCGTCCTGTTCTAGTCCATTTCCGATTTCCGTCCGCATAAGAAACCTTAACCGCGGAATTGCGCGGATGCTCGCGGATTATTCTCTTGTTTCTTGATCCGCGACGATCCCCGCAAATCGGCGGTTAGGCTTAGCGCTGCGGCAATCGCCGTCCGAACCACTCGTCGATCACCTCGAACTTCTCGTCCATCTCCACCCCGCCGCCCAGGATGCGGTCCGCTCCCTCGCGCTCCGGATACTGGTAGCGCAAATCGAAGATGCGCACCAGCCATCCCCCGCCGGGCCGGTCCAGGTGCTCCACCTCGGTGACCGGGTACACCGCCCAGTCGAGATACACCCGGCCGAAATACGATTTCTTCCCCGCCAGCGACGCCTCCGTCTCCTGCGGCTTGTAGCGGATGCGCTCCCGGCTGTGCGGATCGATATCCGCGGCCAGCGAGTCTACCTCCACCCGCGCGAAGAAGGTCTCCGTCTCCGCCACGCCGTACCACTTGAAGGGATTGACCTCGTACGGATACGCGGAGACGCGCACCGCCTCGTCGCCCTGGTAGAGGCGTCCGTCCATGACGTCGAGCGCGCGGCGGTGCTCGAAGTCGCGCACTCCCCACACGCAGCAGATTCCAATCAACGCGAAGATGGCGCCGGCGCGTCCCCGCGGGCCGCGGCGCTTGGAGCCGATCTCCTCGTTGATCATGCGGAACAGCCACGGCAGCACCAGGCCGCAGAAGAAAAAGAAGTACAGCGCCGGCTCCACGATGGACACGATGTCCCACGAATACCAGCGGTAGGAAAACGGCTCGAAGGGCCGCACGCCGTACGCGTTGGTGTAATCGAGCAGGATGTGGCTGAAGGCGGCCAGCAGCGCGCCGGCGTACAGGATCCCCCAGTGGGGAACCATGTGCGGACCTTCTTCCGGCGGCGCCGCCGAGTCCATCGGTCCCATGCCGGATATCGTCGGAGCTTCAGGCCGCTTGCGGTTGCGGATGCGGTGTCCCAGGTACATCGCGCCCACCACAGCCGCCGCCACAAACGGCGCGCCCACGAACGTATGCGTGATGCCGCGGTGGTGGGCGAAGCCGAAGATCGGGCCCTTGAAGTAGGCGACAATGTCGAGGTCGGCGGCCTCGGCGGCCAGCACCATCGTCGTGGTCGCCAGCGCCGTCTTGCGATTGAAGCCGGCGCGGCTCAGGCACGCGCCGAAGAGAAAGTGGGTGGCAGGTTCCAAGATGTTTCGTGCTGTTCGGAACTCAATGTACAACCACGAGACGGCTGCGGTCGAGAAGATCGGGCCATCTGACCATCGGGTCATCTGGTCATCGGAGAAATCGGAAACCGGGGAGCAGCAGCGTATCCAGGCCTGTAGATGACCCGATCACCCCATGGTCAGATGGCCCGATAGCCCGATCACCCGATGATTACTTCTTTTCCCCCGCCGGCGGTTCGCGCCGCGCCGTCGGCGGCATCATCCCCTTCTGCCGCAGGTACATCGCCATCTGGCTGTAGTGGTCGGCCCAGTCGTTGGTCACCCCGATCACCGCCGCCGCCTTGCTGGCCTTGCGCCCGCCGAACATCGTCACTTCCTGCCCCAGATCGGAATCCTTCTGGCTGGAGATCGCGGTGGTGCAATAGTCGAACGACGCCTTCATCTCCGCCACCAGCTTGTCCTTGGGGTCCGTGTCCTTCGCGGTCGCCTTCGGCGCCTCCTGGCCGGAAATCTTCGAGCACAGGAAATTGTTCGACTGGGTAATGTGCATCACCACGTGGCCGAAGCTGTTCTGGCCCTCCGTGGGCTTGTAGCTGTACTGGTCGGCGGGCATCTCCTCCGCCGCCGCCACCAGGTTCTTGGATTGCCGCTGCAGCAGATTCTTCGCGGCATCGATCACCGGATTCGAACTGCTCTCCTGCGCAACCGCGGCCGCCGCGATCGCGAACACGCACATCAGCACACACGCGAGCTTTCTCATGACATTCCTCTCCCCACAAAATTCAGCCGCAACAGGATAAACCACGGTGTCAAAGCGTGCGCCTGGGAGGGGAGGAGGGAACTCGGGTGTTCGTATGTTCAACATTCAAGCTCTTGCGAACACACCAGCCACACTATTTGCGATCCATGCGCGCCAGGCGGAAGGTCAGCGTTCCCCAGAACATCCGCGCGCGCATCTGCACCGGGATGCGCCGCGCATCGTCGGTGAACCAGATCCAGATGTTGCCCCGGTCCTTCAGCACGCCCGACGCCGCCGTCGGCGCCACGCGCACCGTCGGAAAGCTGCCCATCGGCGTCTGCACCGTCTCCCGCGCTTCCACCTTGGCCTGCACGTCCACCGTCTTGCCGCCATCGTTGAGCGGGAACATGTACACGTCGCCGACATTCAGCGGCTGCGCCGCCACATAAAAAATCCCCGACAACACATCGCTCACGCAACCGGGAATTTCGTTCTCCGTGTGTTTGGTCGAGCCGTTGCGCAGGTTGGTCTCGTCGAGCACGCTGACGTGGCGAGTGTAGTTGAAGCTGATCAGCGTCTCGCGCTTGTGGAATCCTTCTTCGGTATGCTTGGTCAGGTTCTGCGAGCAGAAGGTTCGCTTGTCGAACACCGACTGGAAGCGGTCGTGAACCGGGTATAGGACCGCCACCACGCCCGACGCGTCGGCCACGCCGTTCACGCGCTGCATGTCGCTACCGTTAGCGTTAATCGAAAGCGTGGCGGTGCCGGCGTTCCACAGCCGCCACTCCGCCTGGTAGACGTAGGTGGTGCCGTTGGGGTAGGCGTAGTTGGGCGGCGCGGGATGAATCTGCGCCGCCGGGCCGGCGCTGGCGGCGGGCTTCTGCTGGGCGAATTCCAATCCTCCCAAACCCACGGCCAGAGCGAGAGCGGCGATGATCTTCCAGTTTCGCAACCAGTCCCCAGAACTATGGCGTTAGCGGGCCATCCAGGCCATCTTGACGGCCAGCGCCGCGATCAGTGCTGCTGTTCCGATGAGTGCATTGTACTCGCGGTGGCGAAGATACCGTTCGCGCGAAAACGCTCCGGCAGTGCGCAACGCGGTACGCGCGCTGCTGAAAGTGGGAAGCAGGCGGGGAACGCGGCGGGCGTAATCGTCGTACTCGGAAAATTTCGCCCGCAGGTAAGCCTCCTCGGAGCGGATGACCGGCAGGTAAATCGCGGCGAACAGGATCGCCATCGCCAGCACGATCCACCAGCTGCGCGCGGCCACGGCCAGGCCGGCGGCAAGAACGATGGATCCGAGGTACAGCGGGTTGCGCGTGGCGGCGTAGGGCCCCGTGCTGGTGACTTGCTCGTTCTTCGCGATGTACCCCGACGCGGCCGCGCGCACGCCGACGCCGAGCAGCGCTACCAGACCGCCGATCACCAGCGAGAGCACGGTCGGCTGCGCCAGCCACAAAAACAGTGCCGCCAGCACGAATCCCAGCGGCACGCGAATGCGGCGCGCGATCCGCGACCAGCTCATGCGCGGCTCCCCAGCACGGTCGCCACTGCCGCCAACACGTCCGTGACCGCGATCGTCAGCAATCCCGCTTCGGGCGCGGCGCGGCGCGCATGCGACGTGACACTCGTCTGGCTGCGCAACACCAGGATGGGCCCGCCTCCGAAGGGCCCGTTGCGCGCCGGATCGGTGGGACCGAAGATCGCGACGCCCGGCTTTGAAAGCGCCGCTGCGAGGTGCATCGGTCCGCTATCGACCCCGATCACCGCGTGCGCGAGCCGCGTGGCGTGGATCAGACCGGCGATGC
>DASUBK010000003.1:0-5307 GCA_035763305.1 Terriglobales bacterium
CGGCGCTACAGCCAATTCTGAACGATTGCAGCGGCCACGAGACGGTATCATCTAGCGATCGGAAGACATGCCCGAACTGCCCGACATCGCGGCATACATGGATGCGCTCGAGGCGCGCATCGTGGGAGAGCCGCTCGAGCAGATCCGACTGGCGAGCCCATTCCTGCTGCGGACCGCGGATCCGCCGCTGGCCGCCGGCGAAGGACGTACCGTTCGCGAGTTGCGGCGGGTTGGGAAGAGAATTGCGATTGGGGTGGAAGGCGATCTCTGGCTGGTGCTGCACCTGATGATCGCCGGGCGGCTGCACTGGCGTCCGCCGGGAGCCAAGCTGGGCGGGCGCAACAATCTTGCAGCCTTCGATTTTCCTCAAGGATCGCTGGTGCTGACCGAGGCGGGCGCGAAGCGGCGGGCGTCGCTGCACGTGGTGCAAGGGGACGATGGTCTGCGGGCGCTCGATCCGGGCGGCATCGATGTCTTTGGTGCTGACCTGGATGCGTTTCGCAATGCGCTGCGGGCGGAGAATCGGACGCTGAAGCGGGCGCTCACCGACCCGCGCATCGTCAGCGGCATCGGCAACGCCTACTCCGACGAGATTCTGCATGCGGCGCAGTTGTCGCCCATTGCGCTGACGCACAAGCTGAAGCCCGAGGAGTGGGAGCGGCTATTCCGTGCGACGCGCGAGGTCCTGGGATCGTGGATGGATCGCCTGCGCAGCCAGGCGAAGGCAGAGTTTCCGGAGAAGGTGACGGCATTCCGGCCGGAGATGTCAGTACACGGGAAGTATGGGAAGGCGTGTCCGCGCTGCGGCGAGCCCATCCAGCGGATTCGCTATGCCGACAACGAAACCAACTACTGCGCGCGCTGCCAGACCGGAGGAAAGCTGCTGGCGGACCGCAGCCTGTCGCGGCTGCTGCACTCCGACTGGCCGAGGACGATGGAGGAGTTGGAGGCGCTGAAACGGCGGTAGCGGGGTTGCAGATTGAAGATTTCAGATTGCAGATTGTCATCCTGAGCGAAGCGAAGGATCTATGTATTTCGTCTCAGCGCGCGAAGGCATAGATCCTTCGCTTCGCTCAGGATGACAAAATCTGGGGAGCGCACGCGCCCTCGCGTGCGATGACGCTGGGACGCAAACGTTACTGGTCGGTAGAGGTATCCGCACCGACGGCGACTTCCGCCTCGGATGAAGACGGCGCCTCCGCACTGCCCGTCTCGGCCGGAGCGGCGTCCGCAGCGGGCTTCTCTTCGAAGATGTCGGTCTGGGCGACCATCTTCTCGAACTCCTCCAGGCTGGGCAGCTCGCTGAGTTCGTTGAGACCGAAGCGCAGCA
The DNA here is from genome assembly GCA_035763305.1 of Terriglobales bacterium. Classification (GTDB taxonomy): domain Bacteria; phylum Acidobacteriota; class Terriglobia; order Terriglobales; family Acidobacteriaceae; genus DASUBK01. The sequence continues at coordinate 1,331 of DASUBK010000003.1, forward strand.
GGAATTCCTTGCTGGTCTTGTAGAGGATGGGCCGGCCGATGACCTGCTTGCGCCCGGCGGTGGTGATGAGCTTGCGATCCAGCAGGGTGGCGAGCACGCCGCCGGTGTCCACGCCGCGAATTTCGGAAATTTCCGGGGCGGTGATGGGCTGCTTGTAGGCGATGACGGCGAGGGTCTCCAGCGCCTGCATGGAGAGGCGGATGGGCGGCTTGAGGCTCTTCACGAAGCCGCGCACCACGTCGTGATGCTCGGGCTTGGTGGCCATGCGGTAGCCGCCGGCGACCTGGCGCACTTCGACGCCGCGGTCGGAGTTGGCGTAGTCGGCTGCGAGGGTCTCCAGCGCCTGGCGCAGTTTGGCCTTCACCTCGGCGTCCACGGCCTTCGGCTCCAGGCCTTCGGTGGTGATGCCGAATTCGGCGATGGCCTGCTCGCGCAGCACGGCGGCCATCTGTTCGACGGTGACCGGCTCTTCGGCCGCGTAGATGATTGCTTCGAGTTGTCCTTTTATAGCCATCAGCACTCAGCCATCAGCTCTCAGCTGGTGTGGCGCGGGTCTCAGACCCGCGATCCCGGGTCGAAGACCGGGGCCACACGTTATCTCCAGTCGTCCTTCACCGCTGCTCCATTCTCGCCCAGGATGTTGTCGAACAGCGGGTGTTTCTTGATGATGATTTCGCCGAAGACGCGCTCCTGGCGCAGCAGGATGGCCTGCAGGCGCACCAGTTCGAGCAGGGCCAGCAGCGAGCAGACCAGAGCCTGGCGGGTCTGCATGGAGCGCAGCAACTGCTTGAGGCGCACCGGGCGATCTTCGAGCAGAAGGCGCTGGCGGAAATACTGGATCATCTGCGTCACCGTGACCGTTTCCTGGTTGACGTCGATGATCGGCCGCTTGCGAGCGCGGTCGAGGATCTGCTGGAAGGTGCGCACCAGGTCCACCACGTCGGCGGCCAGTTCCGGCTCGGTGCCCTCGTCGTTTTTGAAGTCCTTGAGCGACGGGTTCGACCACACCGCCTCTTCGATCTGCTGTTTCTGCTGCAGCATCTGGGCGGCGGTCTTGAACTTTTCGTGCTCGAGCAGGCGGTTGACCAGTTCCAGGCGCGGGTCTTCCTGCTGGCCCTCCGGCGCCAGGGGATCGCGCGGCAGCAGCATGCGCGACTTGATCTGGATGAGGACGCTGGCCATGTAGATGAACTCGGCGGCGACCTCGACGTCGAGCTGCTTCATGCGCTCCACGTAGCCGAGGTACTGGGCGGTGATCTGCGCGATGGGAATGTCGTAGATGTCGATGTCCTGCTTGCGGATGAGGTCCAGCAGCAGGTCGAGGGGGCCGTCGTAGACCTCGCCCAGGGTGATGGCGAAGGGGAACTCGGTCTCTTTCCTCGGCTTGGGCAGGGCTGCGGGTTGTGGGGCCTCGGACATCGATTCGGAGTACCGCGATTCTGGCTGGAGCTATTGAGGCTCAGAGTATCGGATTTTGCGGGAAATTGGAACGCGGGAATGGGACAGGTCTAAGGGTGGGCTGTGGAAATAGTCGCAGCTCAGACGGGGCCGGTTCACGCCCTTCGACTTCGCTCAGGGCAGGCTCCGGACACGAAGGAGAACCTTTCAACACGGAGGCACGGAGACACGGAGGTAACAAATGAAATACAAAACCTCCGTGCCTCCATGCCTCCGTGTTGAATTTCGGTCTAAGGTGATGCGACGGTCTTTTCCGGCGCTTCGTACTGCGGCGACAGGTGCATCGCGTCGCGTACCTCGGCCATGGTGTCGCTGGCTACCTTGGAGGCCTTCGCCGAGCCCTCTTCCAGCAGGTCCCACGCCAGCTTGGGATTGTCCTCGTACTTGCGGCGGCGCTCCTGCATGGGGTTGAGAACCTGTACCAGCGCGTCGGCGGCCCAGCGCTTGCACTCGATGCAGCCGATGCCGGCGGAGCGGCAGCCGGCATCCACCTTGGCCATCGTGTCCTTGCTGGAAAAGATCTTGTGCAGGTCGCCGACGGGGCATACGTCGGGATTGCCGGGATCGGTGCGGCGCACGCGCGCGGGATCGGTGACCATGGTGCGCAGCTTCTCGCGTACGCTGGCCTCCGGCTCCGAGAGCATGATGGTGTTGCCGTACGACTTCGACATCTTGCGGCCATCGGTGCCGGGGAGCTTGGGGCAGGGCGTCAGCAGCGGCTGCGGTTCGGGGAGGAGGAACTCCTTCGACCCGGCGTAGAAGCCGTTGAAGCGGCGCGCGATCTCGCGCGTTAGTTCTACGTGCGGCACCTGGTCCTCGCCCACGGGGACGTAGTCGCCGCGATAAATCAGGATGTCGGCGGCCTGCAGCACGGGATAGCCAAGGAAGCCGTAGGTGCCGAGGTCCTTCTCCTTGATGTTCTCGCGCTGCTCCTTGTAGGTGGGCACGCGCTCCAGCCAGCCCAAGGGCGTGATCATGCTGAGCAGGAGGTGAAGTTCGGCGTGCTGCGGCACGTGCGACTGGATGAACAGAGTGGAGCGCTCGGGATCGAGGCCGGCGGCGAGCCAGTCGATCATCACCTCCAGCGAGTTTTGTTTCACGCGCGAGGTGTCGGCGTAGTCGGTGGTGAGGGCGTGCCAGTCGGCGATGAAGAAGAAGCAGTCGTAGGTGTCCTGCATCTTCACCCAGTTGGCGAGGGCGCCGACGTAGTTGCCGAGGTGAAGCTTGCCGGTGGAGCGCATGCCGCTGAGCACGCGCGCTTTTCGCTTGGTCGGTTCGGACATCACAGTCTCAGAAGAATATTGGTAAAAAAATTCAAAAACGGCGACATGAAGGCGCCGATCACCGGCCCGCCGACGATGAACAACGCGATCAGGGCGATGATGCCGAAGGTGTCGTAGGCCCGGCGCAAGCCTTCGGGCATCAGGTGGCGCAGCACGTGGCTGCCGTCCAGCGGCGGCACCGGGATGAGGTTGAACGCCGCCAGCAGGATGTTGATAAACATCATCCAGTAAAGCATGCCAGTGATGGGCAGAAGAATGGAGGGATTGCCGCTGAGCATGCCGACGGCGCCGCCGTAGGTCTGCGCCATGAACTGCACGACCTGGCGGCCGTACTGGCCGGAGAGCGAGACCCCCGCCATGCCGATGACGCAGAGGGCAGCGACCAGCAGGTTGCTCACCGGTCCGGCGACCGCGGTGAGGATGTCGTCGCGCACGGGATTGCGCATGTTGTGCGGATCCACCGGCGTCGGCTTGGCCCAGCCGATCAGGGGAAAATGCGTGACCAGGCAGATGATGGGGAAGATGATCGTGCCCCAAAGATCGATGTGCTTGATGGGATTCAGTGTGACCCGTCCCAGCATGCGGGCGGTGGGGTCGCCGCAGCGGTTGGCCGTCCAGGCGTGCGCCGACTCGTGCACGCTGATGGCGAACAGGAAGGCGACCACCTCAAAGAAGATTTGGACGGGATTCATGCGGCAAAACTACAGAATAGCACGCGGGAAGCGCAGAAAATCGGGTGATCGGGCCATCGGGTGATCGGGTCATCGAGGAATCTACCGCGGATTTGCGCGGATGAACGCGGATCCTTCTTTATTCCTCTCTCTTCTAAATCCGCGATGATCCGCGGTTAATCTGCGATGGCCCGATGGTGAGATGACCCGATTCAATCCTTCTTGACTCCCGCCGCTTCCTGCACCTGTTGCGGGGCGATGGTCTTCACCTTCACGGTCTTGGCGGGGATGCCGGCGACCACGTGAAAGGGTTCGACGTTCTTCGGCGCCACGCCCATGGAGCCCACCATGCCATGCTCGCCGACGGTCACGCCGCTGAGCACCGTCGCGTGATAGGTGATGCGGGCGCGCGGACCGATTTCGGTGCGGTGGTTGGTGACGATCATGCCGTCGTTCAAATCGTGCGAGTGAGAGTAGACGTTGGCGTAGTCGGAGACGCTGGTGCCTTCGTGAATGACGATCTCGCCGCGATCGTCCAGCAGCACGTACTTGTGGATGGTGCAGT
>DASUBK010000004.1:0-25083 GCA_035763305.1 Terriglobales bacterium
TCGTGCTTTCCGGGGTCGGAGAAGGCGCCGGTCACGTTGGCCAGCACGGCAATACCCCGACTGTCGAATTGTGTGTGCGATTTCGACGGCTTCGTACCGGGGTTGCAGTCTGCCGGGGTGGGCGGCGGGGTGGGGAAGAGGGAGGCGAGAATCACTGCCTGATCGCGCTGTGAGGTCGGTTCGCCGCGCGCCCCCGGCGTTCCGGAGCGGAAGTCGTACAGCCGGGTGCGGTTCAGGCCGGAGCTGCCTTCCGAGTTCTGGGCGTACTTGCTGCAGGCAGCAGTTGCCAAGAATGACGCGATCGCCACCAGGCTGACAAATGTCCTCATTGACCTTGAATTATCGCAGGTCGAGAGCGCTGGAGGGTTGCGACGTTCGAGGTGCGCTAATCATCGCGGCCAGAAAAGAACCGCAGGCGAGGGCGCCTGCGGCTACGTAAGCAGTCACAAATCTGAAATCCCTCTTACTCTCCGCCCTCGCGCGCGGCGGTGAGAGTGGTGAAGCTCATGGGGCGGTTGAGTTCCATGATGATCTCGGTTCCCGCCGGTAGTGCGGTGGAATGGTGGCGCGCCAGCCAGTGACCCGCGGCAGCAGCGACGCCGATGCCGGTGCCGATCAGCATTCCTGAGCCGCGTCCGGCGAGCCAGCCCAGACCGGCGCCTCCGGCAGCGCCGACGCCCAGCCCTTCGAGATCGCGCTTGTCGTGTCCGCGGCCGTGGATTTCACCTTCTTCGTTGACCTCGACATCGGGGTGATTGCTGGTGTCCACCAGCGAAGCCACGATCATGTAGCGCTCGCCGTTGGGCAGGATCACCGTCTCCGGGCGCAGGTCGAGCACGGGTGTGCCGTGGATGCGGCGCGGTTCGTCGGCGCGCATTACGTGTCCTTCCACCGACGCGCCCACCGGGATTACTTGTCTGCCGTTCACCGATACCGCGTCGATGACCTTGCCGGCAAAGCGATCGCCCGGCTTGTTGGCGCTGGTGGAGAGCGGCGTCTCCAGTTTCATGCGCACCGCGGTGCCGGCGGGCAGGGTATCGGCGGAAGTGGTGGTCCTGGTCTGCGCGCCCGCCGCCGCGACCGCCAGCATCAGGAAGCATGCGAGTCTCGTCTTCATTCGACCTCCGAAATTGTTTGTGCGGCAGCGGATGCCGCGGTCACTGTTGTGCCTCGACTGCCTGGAGAACCTCTTCCATGGGCGCCCGGTCATGCTGGTTGGGCGCCACGTACGCGAAGCGCACGATCCCGCCGCGGTCCACCACGAAGGTCGCCGGGTGGGCGATGTTCCACGCGTCCTTGCCGAGACGGTGGTAAATGCCATAGGCCTTGGTCACGCTGCGCTCTTCGTCCAGCAGGAAGGGAAACGATGCGGGGTGTTCGGCCAGAAATTTTTCGGGATGAAACAAGCCGTGGCGCTTCTCCGCCGCGATGAACACGAGCGAGGCGCTGCCGAGTTGGCCGGACAAGGGCTCGAACTGAGCCATGCGCTTCACGCAGTTGGGTCACCAGGTGCCGCGGAGAAATTCCAGAATGGCGGGACCGCGCTGCAGCAGTTCGCGGAGCGCGATGGGCTCAGGCTCGCCTTGCCGGAAGCGGTTGGCCGCCGCCAGGGTAAAGTCCGGAGCTTTGTCGCCCACGCCGATTGCCATCCTGGGCGAGGTTAGAACACCCAAGAAACAGGTACAACTCCGGAAGAAACAGGGGAACCAGCGGAGATACCCCAGGGGGATTGCCGAATGCCGATTGCCGAGCGCCGTTGCCGACACTGAGGCATGGACAAATTTTCTTTCTCCTTCCTGAGAGCGTGTGTCTTTCGCGCAAAAAAAAGGGCGGCTCGCGCCGCCCTTGGTGAATGTTGCTTAGCTTGATTTACTGCGGGGTCTGCGAGCCTCCCGTGGGGGAGCAGGTTTCGCTGACCTTGGTCACGCGATCCACCACAAACTCCTGCGCGCCGCTGGTGCCGGCCGTGCTGCTGACGCCCGCCTGCCCGCTAGAGGTACCGGTCGAACTGCCGATGGCGGTGGTGTTGCCGGTGGTGGCGCCCGTCGTGCCGGTGCCCTGGGTGGCGGTGCCGGAGACGCCCGCCGACTGCTGCGTGCCCGCCGCGGACGACGGATTGGTCCCCATCGCGCCCTGACCGGAGGTGCCGGTGCTGGCCGACTGCTGCGTACCGGTTGCGCCGGCGGAGCTACCCATCGAGCCCGTCGAAGAGGACGGGCTGGTGGTGGCGGCTGACGGATTGCTGCCCATGGACTGGCTCTGGCCGCTCGGGTTCATGCTGCCGTTGGCAGCGCTCTCGTTGCCTTCCTGCTTGGCCGAGGTGGCCGCGTTGTACGCGCCCGACGCGCTGCTGCCGTTCGATGGATGTCCAAACACCTGGGCATGTTCGCCTTCCTGCAGGCGATTGAATGGCTGCATGTTGTTGGCATCCAGCTTGACCTGCGCGCCGCCGTTGGTGGGCACGAGGTAATAGTCGGTTTCACGCTTGACCACGCAGCCTTCGATCATCTGATCGTTGCTGTTCTGGCCCGGGGCCGTGCTCTGCGATGCGGACGTGGCGCCGGTCTGCGACGAGTTGCTGCCGACAGCACTCGGGTTCGTGGCCGTCGTGCCGGCGGTCCCGGTCGTGCTCTGGCCGGCGGTGCCGCTCACGCCGCCGGTGGTGGTGGCGCTTGGCCCGCTGAGGCTGCCGTTGCCGGTGGAACTGGTGCCGCTCTGGCCGCTAGTGGCGCCAGGCGTGGTCGCATTGCCGGACTGGCCGGTGGCGGTGCCCTCCGGCAGCGGCGTCGGCTGGGTGGCGCTGGGTGTTGCCGAGCCGGTTTGGCTGGTGCTGCCGGCGGCATTCGGGGTCTGGGTCTGACTGGGATTGACCCCGGTATCAGGATTGCTGGGCGTGCTGCTCGGCTGCGAACTGGTGGTCGTCGAGCTGTTCATCGTCGTTGCGTTGGGGCTGCTGGTTGTCGGTGTCTGCTGGGCCAATCCGAAGGGCACCAGCAGCAGGGAAGCCGCGATCGCCAAAATGTATTTCATGTTTCTCCCACAGTTGCACCCGCTGCGGCCCGGCGTGACACAAGGCCCCCAGCACGCCACGGCCGCAGGGTGCGGACATAGATCTCTTAAGGGGCTATCTGTGGGATGCGCCGTGGCCGCGGCGTGCGGCCTCCAGGTGGGTTACGGGGATTAAAGATTTGAAATTTTAGATTGAAGATTTCGCCTGAAGATTGGAAGAGTTGCCCAGGAATTGAATATTTGAAAAATGAAAATTGAATATCGCCCGAGAGACCGGGTGAACTTCTATGGTGGTGCAGAACCTGTAACAAATCCGCACACAAAACAATATTCCATATTCATTTTTCAATATTCAATTCTTCGGCGTCTGCAATCTTCAATCCGAATCTGAAATCTAAACCGCCGCCTTTTCCTTGAGCACCGACTCGAACAGCCGCAGGCCGTCGGTGCCGCCCATGTCGGGCTCGGCGGCGCGCTCGGGATGGGGCATCATGCCGACGACGTTGCCGCCCTCGTTGCAGATGCCGGCAATATTCTCCAGCGAGCCGTTGGGATTGGCGGCGGAGGTGACGTCGCCCGCCGCAGTGCAGTAGCGGAAGACGATGCGGTTCGCGCGCTGGAGTTGCGCCAGGGTGGCGTCGTCGCAGACGTAGTTGCCGTCCATGTGCCCGATGGGAATTTCGAGCACCTCGCCCTTGCGGCAGGCAGAGGTGAAGGGGGTATCGGCGTTGTCCACGCGCACGTGTACCGCCTTGCAAACGTACTTCAGGCCGGCATTGCGGATCAGCGCTCCGGGCAGCAATTGCGCCTCGCACAGGATCTGGAAGCCGTTGCAGATGCCCAGCACCAGCCCGCCGCCGGCGGCGAACTTGCTGACCGCCTGCATAACCGGCGAGTAGCGCGCGATGGCCCCGCAGCGGAGGTAGTCGCCGTAGGAAAATCCTCCGGGCACGATGATGACATCGCAGTTCTGCAAGTCCTGCGATTCGTGCCACAGGTAGGTGACCGGCTGCTTCGCCACCTGTCCGATCACCCAGTAGGGATCCTGGTCGCAGTTGGAGTCGGGAAACTGAATCACGCCGAATTTCATGGGTAGTCCCAGTCTAACCCAGCTTTACCTGGCGAAGGCTTCCTTGTTGACCACGTAGGGCATCTTGGAGACGTCGCCGCCGTAGTTCTTCTCCAGCACGTCAATCAGGCCCTGCACGGTGCGCCCGGCCATGCCCTTGTTGGGATCGGTGGAGAGGCGCGTGATCTGGCCCGCGCTGGCGAAGTGGGGGAAGAGACGGCAGCGGTCCTCGATGGCGGGATCGCGCAGCGGCGAGTCGGCGGGCAGCGGCTCTTTCTCGTAGACATCCAGCCCCGCGCCCGCGATCCACTTGTCCTTCAGCGCGCGGGCGATCGCCTTCTCCTCCACCACCGGGCCGCGCGAGGTGTTGACCAGGTACGCGCTGGGCTTCATCAGACGCAGGGTGCGCTCGTTGAAGAGGTGGTACGTGGGGGTCTGGCTTTCGCCCTCGCGGATCAGCGGCACGTGCACGCTGACGAAGTCGGCCTGCTTCAGCGCCTCCTCGAAGTCCACGTACTTGATCCAGGAGCGCTCCTTGGAGAGCCCGTGCTGGTGGCGAAAGTCCAGCAGCTTCTGTGCCGATTCGACGAAGGCGTGGTTCTGGTACGCCGGGTCGTAGCAGAGGATGTTCATGTCGAAGCCGAGGCACTTCTTGATCATCGCCAGCCCAATGCGGCCGGTGCCGATGATGGCGATGGTCTTGCCGGTGACCTCGTCGCCGAGGAAGGGAAGATACGGATGCCACGCGCCCCAGCGGTTTTCGCGCACCAGTTTTTCGGCGGTCCACAGCTTGCGCGCCAGCGCGCCCATCATGAAGAAGGCGAACTCGGCGGTGGCCTCGGTGAGCACGTCGGCGGTGTGGGTGAAGGGGATCTTGTAGCGGTTGGCGTCGGCGCGGTTGATGTTGTCGAAGCCAACGGCGATCTGCGCCACGACTTTGAGGCGGCCCTTGCCGGCCTCGAAGATTTCGGCGTCAATCGGATCGCGCAGGGTGGTGATCAGGCCGTCGACGCCGGCGCGCACCTTGTCCAGGATGAGTGATTTCGGCGGAGGCTCAGGGCTGGGATAGACCTCGACCTCGTAGCCGCGCTGGCGGAGCAACTCAAGAGCCGGCCCGATGTCGCAGGTGGCAAAGACACGGAAGCGCTGGTTGGCCATTTCACCATCCTCGAAACTGGGTAGATTACCAAATGCGGAGGATGGGGTGAGATGGCGATTGTCGTGATTTGGTGATTGTGACGTCAAGGCCAATCACCAAATCACTCAATTAGCTACTGCACGGTCAGGTTGATGGTCTGGGAGTGAGTCACAGTATTCGCACCGGACCCGGCGGTCGCCGTTACTGTGATCGTGTAGGAGCCTGCAGGCGTGCCCGGCTGTGGAGTGGGAGGCGGAGTGGAACCGCCACCGCCACCACCACCGCCGCAGGCGGCGAGCACCATCAGCAGCGCCAGTGCCGAGATCGCGAGCAGCGTCCAGCGCGAACCACGTGGGAACAGCCGCCCGCGGCTGTTCGGCGGCGCGCCAGCGCCGCTGGCTGCGCTGCCGACTCCCACAAGTCCCAGCGCGATGGCCGGCAGCCCCAGCCAGAAAGCAAACAGCGGCGAGCCGCGGCGAGGCAGCGGCGGCGCACCCAGCGTGGCCGTCGCCGCGGTGGTGAGGATAGTCAGGTTGAATGTAGACGGCGTTGAGGAGTTGAGGCTGCCTCCGTTTGGCGAAAGAGTACACGTCATGAGTGCGGTCGACGGGCAGCCGGAGATGCTGAAATCGATCGGAGCGGATAGATTATTTTGCCCTTGCACGGAAATCGTGTGCTGCGAGGTCTGCCCCGCCTTGATCGTGGCGGCCGCTGGAGTAACGGAATACTGGAAGTCCTGAACTCTCGCCACGAGAGAGAAGGTGTGTGTCAAGGGAGGTGTTAGGGAGGCGTCCGTGGCTGTGACCGTCACATTCCGATCAGCGGCGCTGGTACCGGCCGGCGCACTCAGGGTGACCGCGACTGGTGGTACGGAGTTTGCGATGACCGACAGCGGCGCAGGTGCGTTACAGCTCACGCCAGGCTCGGCCACGCACGAGAACGTCACCGTCCCGGCGTAGTTGCCCATCGAGCGAATGAATCCGGAGGTGCTCACCGAGGTGCCTTGAAACAACGCCAATGGCGTGCTCGTCAGGCTGACCAGGAAATCCATGACGTCGACCTGCAGGCGAGCGTCCTGCCTCTTGGAAGGGTCGCTCGCGCCGACACCAAGAATGTCGAGGTATTGCGACCCTCCCGACGCGGAGGCCGCGTCGACAAGGAGGTAGAGTGTAGCGGGAATCGAGGGTATTGAGCCGGAGGCAGCAAATGGGCCGCTGGGAGATGTGGACCAACCGCAAGCCGGCACAGCGCCGTCGCCGGACCAGCCGCAGGAAAGCGACACTCCACCGGTGTACCCACCGGGATCAGCGCTGAAGTCCAGCCTCAGGACGGTTTTCTGCGTCGCATAGAGTGAGATTTTCGCGCTCGGTGTCACCGTGATGAAGAAGTTTGGGTTGAGTGTGACAGTGACTGGTTCGACAAGACTCTTGGTGCGCTGGCCATCCGCAGTCGTGAAGTCGACCACGACGTTGTAGGTTGCAACGGGAACCGTAGGATCTGGGGTGAAAGTGATCCCTGCCGATCCAGGAGCCGCCAACGTGGGAGCGTAGGACGTGCTGTCCGGAGTGCAGGTCAATCCGGTTGGCAAGGGATTGTTGTTCGAGTCCCTGGTGCAACTCGCGGAAATCGTGGTGCTAAAACTGCCCGCCGCGGCCAGCGGTACCCGGAAGCCGGCGAAGCCGGCGTGCTGCACGGTTACGGAAGCCGGGTAGGGCACTCCGAGGTAGAAGTCGACGACGCGGAAGACGACAGGGATGGAATGAGTAGTGCCATCCTGACCTGCGAGCTGAATGTCGAAATCGTAATCCGCGGGCGTGGTGTCGGAGACCGTAACGGAGAAGGAAGTCGTACCAGCGGGTAATTGCGAACCGGCATTACATGTGGCGGGCGGTCGTGCGCCCGTGCAAGTGACGACGATCGGGCTGTTGTACCCGTAGAAATACGTGATGCTGCCGCTAAAGGTGGCACTCTGGCCCGGATAGATTTTTGAACTTAGAGGACTGACACTGACGACGAAGTCAGGGCTGGCGTGCGCCGGGAGCGGTGTCTCCCAGATACCGCGGCCGTACGTCGACGCTCTTAACTTGACCGTACCGCCGGAATTGAAGATGCCCACCCTGGTGACCGCAACATTCGGAAGGAAGCCGCTATTGCCCATCGGGGCCACTTCGCTCCAGGCCTTCTGTACCGGGTCGTACACGAAGACACCGATGTCGCTGCCAACGTAAATCTGCCCAGGGATGTTGGGATGCACCGCTACGGAATCAGCCGGTGCGTCCGGCAGGCCACCGTTGTTGGCATCTCCGTCCAGCGCCGCCCAGGTCGCGCCGCCGTCGGTCGTCTTGAGCACGTGCGCCACGTGGAAGCCCATGACGGTCACATAGGCGGTCCTGCCGGTCGCGTCGGCGGGATCGACGGCTATCCCGGAGATGTTGTAGTGCCCGGGATTGATATTGCAGGCGGCTGCGGTGGAGGTGCAGGCGCCGGCGCCGGGCGCGGTGATATTGATCCATCCGGTTCCCGGACCGACGCCGCCAGCCGCTGCGGTATCCGCGCTGAAAGTGACAAATAACTGCCCGCCCGATGGCGGGCCCCCGGCGCTGGTAGGAAAGCCCTCCGTGCCGGCGTACAGAACCTTCGAAACTGTCAGCCCCGCCGCGGTAGTGGCGGTCGGGCCGCCCACGGCCAGCGCGCTGATAAAGTTGATGGCCGAACCGGAACAGATGCTGTTGCTGTTGGTATCGAAGTTGTTGCTGATGGGCACGCCCGGAGACCAACCGGGATTGCCGGCGCTGGCGGGAGTACTGTCGGAATTGCCGCGCCAGATACGGCAGGTGCCCAGCACCAGCTGGGTGGTCGTAGCCGAACTGGTTACCGATCCCGGGTCGAGCATGTACACCGGGTAGAACGTGGTGGCATCGCCGCTGACATTGGTGCTGTCAATTGTGTGCGTCGGGTCGTAAGGAAAATCGGCATCGATGCACGTTCCTTGCGGTTGGGCAGTGCCGTCGCAGCGCTGGATTATGAGATTGGCGTAGCTTGCGAACCAGTCTCCGTTGGCAGGGTTGATGTCGGTGAAGCCCCCGTCGCCGATGTGTGCCGTACCCCAAAGGTAGCCATACCCGGATGGATTCAACGCCGCCCTGCTGTCCTTCTTGGGGGTGCCGTTGTCCTGGGTGCCGCCGAAGAGGACAGTGTCGTCGCTGGGATTTTGCGAGAACGAGACGAACTGCAGCATGGAACCCATGTTGGCGTCGAGATTGTCGAAGAGCGACGCGCCAACACGTGTGTAGTTCGGAGCGGGGCAATTATCAGCGAGGTTCTGCGGGGTGAGTACGCGGTAGATGCCGCCGTCATTGCCGAAGTAGATCGGATGAGTGGCATCGCTGACAAACGCGATTGCGTGTTCATCGGGATGGACGTTCGCACCCGTGCGAATCCCACTGGTGTCCTGGCACCCGTAAACGCGAGTTAGGTTTACGAAGGAGCAGGTCGGGGCCGAAGGCGGCGTGCCGGTTAGGGTGCACTTATATTCATTGATCGCGCCGGCGTACAGGTCGGTGGCGGTCCCGTTGGGAATGGCCGCGAGGGTGAGGTTATAGGAGCCCTGGTCGGTACCGCAGCCGTTGCCCGAACCATCATTCGTCGCGAGATTGGTGCAGTTGTCCAGCGTCGAAGCGGTGGGCACCTGCGTCCACGTCGTGCCACCGTCCAGCGTCTGGTAAATGCCCTGGTCGGCGTCGGCGCTGTTAACGATGAACGCGTACATCTCGTTTCGACCGGGCACGATGGCCAGCGCGGCGCGATAGAAGTTGCAGCTGCGGTTGAGCGTCGGCGTGCAGCTAGTCACCGCGGGCGGCGGCTGGTTGGCCAGCTTAGTCCAGTTGACTCCGTCCGAAGAGCTGTAAATGCCGTGAAAGCGGAGCGCGGCAAAAAACTTTCCAGCGGCATGGTTGTAAATGACGTCCGTCGCCGAGCCGGGATCGGGCATTCCAGCGGAACCGTCGGTCACAGTGGCGCGGGTCCAGCTAGCGCCGCTGTCGAGCGAATAGTACAAGCCCAGGCGGTTGTCGGAGCTCTGCTGCGTTCCGGTCTGCGGGCCCACCGAGGAGCTGGCGCCGGCCGCGACCACTACATTCGTGTTGTCGGTGCTAAAGGCAATCTTCAAGAACCCGATGCCGGTCAGATCGGTGGACGAACCGTTCACCGCCGCCGTGCTGATCGACGTCCAATTCGCGCCGCCGTCAATCGAGCGCAGAAATCCCTGGCCGTAGTAGGAATCGGCGGAGCTGTTGGCTTCGCCGGTGCCCACGATCAGCAGCGACGAGTTGCTGGGCTGCACTGCCATCGCGCCCACGGTGAGGCTGGGTTGCGAATCAATCAGCGGCGTCCAGGTGACGTTTGGGGCGGTACAGGAGCCGGTTGAGGAGCAGCTGCGCGTCGGGTCGGCGGCGTTGGTGGACTTCCACAAGCCTCCGGTGGCGCCACCGATATACAGGGTGTTGCCGGTGGGGTCGCTGGGATCGACTACCACCGTCGTGATGCGTCCCACTGCCGGGCCGTAATCCTGGCTTTGGTAGTACTGCGCAGGGTAGGGTGCCGCGGTCAGCGCCGGTGCCGGTCCCAGCGGGGTCCACACCGCGCCGTTGGGTGTGGTGGTGTTGGTGATGCTCAGGGCGCCGGCGGAATTGACCTGATTCTGCGTCCCCTCCGGGGTGGCGCCGCGCATGGCCGAGGCACGGGCGCGGGCGGCGCGCGCGTTCATCTTCTGCCGCCACGCTTGGTGCAGTTCGGCGGCGGCGGGCTTGCCGTTCACGGTGCGGCCGCGCATGAACCACTGATCACGCTTGTAGGGATCGTCTTGCGGGCGGGGCTTCTGCTGCTGCGCCGGCAGGGCAGCGGCGTGGGCAAACACGACGACGGCGAGGGCTACGTGGGACAGCCGAATCAATGGGGACATGGGGTTTTGAGCTACCAACACGTCCTAAAAAGGTAAGTTGCTGGCCAGAGTAGGTCAATGGGGCAGGATACCTAAATTCAGTAACTTAGGTACTGAAACGGGCAGAATCGGGTCATCGTGTGATCGGGCCATCTCACCATCGATGAATGCCTAATGCCTAATAGTCGGCCCGATGGTGAGATGGCCCGACGATCAGATGACCCGAGGGTGAGATGACGCAATAGTGAGATCAGTCTTCCATCACCGGCATGTTCTTGAGCACTTCGGAGGCGCGGGGACGGTTGGTCACCACTTCGTCCTTGCGGATTTTGCCGTCGCGGAAAAAGAGGGAGCGCTTGGCGAAGTGGGCAATGTCGGGCTCGTGCGTGACCAGCACGATGGTGATGCCGCGCTCCTCGTTGAGCTTCTGGAAGATGTCCATGATCTCCACCGAGGTGCGGCTGTCGAGGTTGCCGGTAGGCTCGTCGGCGAGCAGGATGCTGGGCTCGTTGACCAGGGCGCGCGCGATGGCCACGCGCTGCTGCTGTCCGCCGGAGAGCTGCGAGGGGAAGTGCTCCATGCGCTCGCCCAAGCCGACCAGTTCCAGGGCGCGGGTGGCGCGCTTCATTCGTTCTTCCTTGCTGACGCGGGCGTAGAGCGTCGGCAATTCCACGTTCTCCAGCGCCGTGGTACGGGCCAGCAGATTGAATCCCTGGAAGACGAAGCCAATGCGGCGGTTGCGGATGGCGGCCAGTTCGATCTTGCTGAGCTTGGCGACGTCGGTGCCTTCCAGCCAGTAGCTGCCCGACGACGGCTTGTCCAGGCAGCCGAGGATGTTCATGAAGGTGGATTTGCCGCCGCCGCTGGCGCCCATCACGGCCACAAATTCGCCGCGATGGATTTCCACGGAAACGCCGCGCAAGGCGTGCACCCGCGTCTCGCCCAGTTCGTAATACTTGTGGACGTCTTCGACGTGGATGACAGCGGCGGGTTTCGATTTCGCCGCCTGCGGGTTTAGCGGTTCCGTGCTCGTGGCCATCTCTGGTTTGTCGTTCGCCGGAGGCTGGTTCATGCGCGGCTAGCGTCCGGGCCCACGGCCGCCCATCGGACCACCCGGCCCGCCCGGACCGGAACGCTTGCCGGCGGAGCCGACAATCAACTCGTCGCCTTCCTTCAACTCGCCATGCAGCACCTGCACCACCTCGGTGACGGTGTGGTCGGTGATGCCGGTGCGCACCTGCACGGGAATGAGCTTGTTCTCCGGCCCCAGCTTCCACACGATGCCGACATCGAGGCGCTGCTCGTGCATGCCCGGCCCGCCGCCCGGAGATCCGGCTTCGTTGCCGCCCATGCGGCCGGCGTTGGGCCCGCCCATGCCGCCGCCGCTGGCGCCACCGCGCTGGCCATAGCGGCCGCCGCCGAAGCGCGCCTGGGCGTTGTCGCCGCCTTGTCCCGCGCCGCGCCGCCCGCCGCCCTGCTGGCCTCCGGCTGCGGGCGCGGCGTTCTGAGCGGAGCTTTCGGCCGCGGGCGCGTTCTGTCCACCCTGCTGACCGCCTTGCTGTCCGCCTTCGCCGGCTTGCGCCTGCTGCTGCCGGCGTCCGCCGCCCATCTCGATGCCGTTCTGCTTCAGCAAGGCGCGGATCTCATCCGGCTTCATGTCGGGGTTGTAGCGCAGCGCGCCGTTGGGAACGCGAATCACCTGCCGCGCCTGGGCCACGGGGATGGTGACGTAGGCCGTCATGCCGGGGAAGAGCTTCAGGTCGGGATTATCGAAATCGATGACCGTAGTGTAGGTGACCACGTTCTGCACCGTGGTGGGGTTGAGGCGCACCTGAGAAACCCGGCCGCGGAAGGTGTCGCGCGGGAAGGCGTCCACCTTGAAATTGACCGGCTGCCCGGGCTTGATCATGCCCACGTCGGATTCGTCGGTCGCGGTGTAGACCTGCATCTTGGTGAGGTCCTGGGCGATGGTGAACAGCGTTGGCGCCTGCAGGGAGGCGGCGACGGTCTGGCCGACGTCCACGGCGCGGTTGACCACCACGCCGTCGATGGGCGCGTAGATATAAGTGTGGTTGAGATTGGTCTGCGACACTTCGACCGCGGCCTGCTTCTGGCTGACCTGGGCGGCGGACTGCTGCACCGTGGCTTCGGCAGCGGCGCTGGCCGCCACCGCGGAATCGTAATTCGCCTTGGCCAGATCGAGCTGCTGCTGGCTCATGACGCCTTCCTTGGTCAGGCCCAGGGTGCGATCGTAGTCGGCCTTGGTCTGCGTTTCCGTCGCCTTGGCCTTCAGCAGGTTGGCTTTGGCAGCCACGAGGTTGGCGCGGGCATTGCTCAGGTCGGCCTTGGCCTGGTCCACCGCGCCCTTGAACAGCGACGGCTCGAGTTCGGCGATCAGTTCACCCTTCTTCACCTTGGAATTGAAGTCGGCGTGCAGACGATAAACGTTGCCGGATACCTGGGAGCCGACCTGGACCGAGGTCACGGCGTTGATGGTGCCGGTCGCCTCCACCACTTCGCGAATGTCGCCGCGGTCGGTCTTGGCAGTGAAGTATTGGGTCTTGTCTTTCTTGGTCAGACCGAAAGCGGCGAACAGCACCACCGCGACCACCACCACGCCCAGCATCAGCCATTTGTTCTTAAGTAGCTTCAAGGCAACCGCCTCTCGGTTCCGCGAAGATTGCAGATGTGCCACACTAGCCATGCACCGGGACAGGAATCCACCCGCGCACAGAATCGGATGCGACGGTGCAGAGAAATGTAGTCAAGATGATTGTCGCTACAGGGGACGTAGGCCGTCAATGCGAACCACACGTAAATACAAGATTTTACAAATTTTTACATTGATTTTGGGCACGCTGGCGATGGCTGCGGGCAGCACCGTGGAAGCGCAAAACACACCCGCGCTTACGGTCGCCGCCGCCGCCGATTTGCAGCCCGTGTTGCATTCCATCGGCGAGGAATTCAGGCGACAAAGCGGCGCGCGGGTGGAGTTTGTCTTCGGCTCGTCGGGCAATCTGCAGACGCAGATCGAGAACGGGGCGCCGTTCGATGTTTTTCTCTCCGCCGATCGCGGGCACGCGGAGCACGTCATAAGTGCGGGTAAGGCGGCGCGCGGCGACGAGAAGACTTATGCCATCGGCAAGCTGGTAGTGTGGACGCCGGCGGGATCGAAGCTGGATTTCTCGAAGAGCGGATTGAAGACGCTGCTCGGTTCCGAGGTCAAGGCAGTGGCGATCGCGAACCCGGCGCACGCTCCGTATGGGCAAGCGGCCGTTGCCGCGTTGCAGCATGAAGGACTCTACGACCAGGTGAAAGCGAAGCTGGTGCTGGGCGAGAACGTGGCCCAGGCGGCGCAGTTCGCCTCCACCGGCAACGCGCAGGCGGCGATGATCGCCATGGCGCTGGCCCAAAGCCCCCAACTCGCAAGGGCGGGAAACACGTGGGAGGTGCCGGCGAGCGACTATCCGCCCATCGAGCAAGTCATGGTTCCCCTGAGCGGCAGCCGCAACCCGGCGCTGGCGCGGATGTTCGCCGAATTCATGTTGAGCGCGCCGGCGCAGCAGGTCCTGCGCCAATTCGGATTTGCGCCGCCGGAGAGCTCGCGATGAACTGGCAGCCCTTCCTGCTGACCGCGCGCCTGGCGGTGCTGGTGTCGGCCGTGCTGCTGGTTGCCGGCCTGCCGATCGCCTACTGGATTACGTTCTCGCGTTGGCGCTGGAAATTCCTGGTGGAAGCCGTGGTGGCGCTGCCGCTGGTGCTGCCGCCGACGGTGCTGGGTTACTACTTGCTCGTCGCCTTCGGCGATGCGACCGCCGTGGGGCGCTGGTACCGCGGCCTGACGGGACATACGCTCGCGTTCACGTTTGAAGGATTGGTGGTCGGCTCCATCCTGTACAGCTTGCCCTTCGCGGTGCAGCCGTTCGCGGCCTCGTTTGCCGGCGTGGATCGCCACCTGCTGGCGGCCTCGGCGACCTTGGGCGCTTCGGGATGGCGGACCTTCTGGCGCGTGATCGTTCCGCTTTCCGTGCCGGGGCTGGTGACGGGAATCGCGCTCAGCTTCGCGCACACGGTTGGGGAGTTCGGCGTGGTGCTGATGCTCGGCGGCAACATTCCCGGCGTGACCCGCACCGTGTCGATCGACATTTACGACCAGGCGCAGATGGCGAACTTCTCCGCCGCTAACCAGACCGCTCTGGTCCTGCTGGTATTTTCGTTTGTCGTGTTGTCGCTGGTGTACGCGCTCAACCGGCGCGTGTGGGCGGTGTGGCCGTTCCAATGATTGCCGAGTGCCGAATGCCGATTGCCGGATGGAGTCAGCTTGCAGGCCGGTCGACCTCGACCGGCGAAGGTGAGCAGGGCTCCGGCGGTTCGGGTGGAGCAGGCCTTTAGGCCTGCAAGCAGGGCCGAGAGACGTGGGCGGCTTGAGCCGCTGAGGGACTTCGTTGGCGTCAACGCGGGTGGAAGACAATGCGGGCGTCGCGGATCCGCGCACCGATCGGGCGGAGTTGCAGGCCTCCGTCCGTTATCGCGCCAATGCTGATTTCGCTCTGGACGCAAATTTCACCGCGCCGCCTGGCGTGACCATCCTCTTCGGCGAGTCCGGCGCCGGCAAGACCACGCTGCTGGATTGCATCTGCGGCCTGCGCACGCCCGGCGCCGGTCGTGTCGCCATTGGCTCCGAGGTCCTCTACGACACTGAGCGCGGGATTAACGTCGGCGTTAGCCGCCGCCATATCGGCTACGTTTTCCAGACGCTGGCATTGTTTCCCCATCTCACGGCGGAGCAGAACGTTGCCTACGGTTTACCCCATCTGACGGCGGAGGAGCGGGGGCAGAAGATCGCCGCGATCCTGGAATCGTTTCGCATCACCGCCGTTCGCGCCCGCAAGCCGGGCGAAATCTCCGGGGGCGAGCGCCAGCGCGTCGCGCTGGCGAGAGCGTTGGTCACCGAACCGCGCGCGCTCCTGCTCGACGAGCCGCTCTCCGCGCTGGACGCCGCCACCAAGGCGCGCATCATGGACGACCTGCGCGCCTGGAACCAGGCGCACCGCATCCCCGTGCTGTACGTCACCCACAGCCGTGACGAGGTGTTCAGCCTGGGCGAGCGCGTGGTCGCGCTGGAGAACGGACGCGTGGCGGCGCAAGGAACCCCGGCGGAGGTGCTGCACGCGCCGCGCACCGAGGCCATGGCGCAACTCGCCGGCTTCGAAAACATCCTCGACGCCACCGTCACCGCGCTGCACCCGGAGCAGGGAACCATGGCCTGCCGCCTGGGAACCTCGCAGGTCGCGCTGGAGGCGCCGCTGGGGCGCGTGTCCATCGGCGCCCCTGTGCGCATCGGCATCCGCGCCGGCGACATCCTGCTGGCGTCGGCGTCGCCGCAAGGCCTCAGCGCGCGCAACGTCATCGCGGCGCGAGTGGTGGCGCTGGCGCAGCGCGACGTGACCGTGGTCGTGCGGGTCGATTGCGGCGTCGAACTGGAGGCGCACGTCACGCCGGGGGCGCGCCGGGCGCTGGACTTGCAGCCCGGCCGCCCCGTCTGGCTGGTCCTCAAGACCCACTCCTGCCACCTGCTGCGCTGAGGCGCGGCGGTCTTCACCAGCACAACCGGCTGTGACACCGGTCACATCACGGGCGGAACCGTTGGCTGAGAATGGGTGGCGTTGAAATTGAAATTCAATTTCAATTGCATCGGATGGCAAGCCGCACTCATTCCGGAGGCCGCATGTCCCGTGTTCTCGCTCTTATTCCCGCCCTCCTGCTGCTGCTCGGCCTCGCCGCCGCCGCGCAGGAGACGCCCTATTTCGTCACTTACAGCCATCACCTGGAGGAGCCCGGCAATCTCGAACTGGAGAGCAACAGCACCATCGGCGTTCCCCGCGCCGGCCAAGGCGCCTCGTTTGCTCCCTACGCGGAGCTGGAGTACGGGGTCCAAGCGTGGTGGACCAGCGAACTCTATCTCGAGGGGCAGACCCGCGGCGGCGATCGCGCCATCTTCACCGGCTGGCGCCTGGAGAACCGTTTCCGCCCGCTGCGCCGCGAGCACCGCATCAATCCCCTGCTGTACTTCGAATTCGAAGACATCAACGAGGGCAGCCTGATCCGCAAGGAGATCGTTGGCCACAGCGAAGATCTCGACGAGCCCAACGACGTCCTGCGCCGCGAGCGCGCGCGCGAAGTCGAGACCAAGCTCATCCTCTCCAGCACCGCGCATGACTGGAACATTGCCGAGAATTTCATCGTGGAGAAGAACCTCACCGAGAACGAAGGCTTCGAGTTCGGGTACGCGTTCGGCATCTCGCGGGCGCTGGCGCGCCTCGCCTCGGCGACCGAATGCCGTTTCTGCCGCGAGAACTTCACCGCCGGCGTGGAGGTGTACGGCGGGCTGGGCACGAACGAGCGCTTCGGCTTCGCCGACACCGCGCACTACGTCGCGCCCGTAATCTCGTGGCAGCTGAACGACAATTCGCGGCTGAGCTTCTCGCCGTCGTTCGGACTCACCGGCGGCAGCGCGCCGGTGCTGTTCCGCGTCGGCTACAGCTACGAGATTCGCGGCTTCCGCGACAAGCTGGCAACGCTCTTCCACGGAGGCCGGCCATGAAGCGCGCCGCGATCCTGGTATCCGTGTTGGCGTCGCTGGCGGTCCTGGTCGCGGCGGAAAACGACGCCTACACCCCCGATCCCGAGTGGCAGGTGCCGGCCGCGGCCGCAGCAAAAGAGAATCCGCTCGCCGGGCGACCCGATGCCGCCGCGGGCGGGCGGAAGCTCTTCGCGCGCCACTGCGCCGAGTGCCACGGTGAAGACGGGTCCGGCTTGCGCCGTGCCGCGAATCTGCGGCTGCCCAGCGTGCAGGAGCAAACCGACGGTGCGCTGTTCTGGAAAGTGAGCAACGGCAACAGCCGCCGCGGCATGCCTTCCTTCAGCGGCCTGCCGGAGATGCAGCGCTGGCAACTGGTGCTGCACCTGCGGTCGTTCCGCGGTGCGGGAGCGGGCGCTCAGCGTTGAGGCTCGTCGAAACCGACGAACACCGGTTCGGGGTGCAGTGCGAGGTCGAAGGTCTCGCGCACGCCGCGTTGAATCTCGCGCATCAGCGAGATGACGTCCGCCGCAGTGGCGCCGCCGCGATTGACGATGGCCAGCGCGTGCTTGCTCGATATCCCCACCGGCCCGCGCGCGTAGCCTTTTTGAAAGCCGCTATGTTCGACGAGCCACGCGGCGGGAATTTTGGTGCTCTGGCCCTCCGCCGGATACGACGGCACCTCGAGGCCCGCGTTGCGCGCCCGCTGCCGCACGCGATCGTACTCCTCGGGCGAGACCACCGGGTTCTTGAAGAAGGAGCCGGCGCTGCGCGCGTCGGCGTCGCCGGGCACGATCAGCATCGCCTTGCCTTGACGGATCTGGCGGACCGCTTCGCGCGTCTCCGCCAGCGTCGGCGGGGAGCTGCGCCCGGCGAAATGGTTTTTCAGATCGCGATAGGCGATGCGCGGCGCGCCGCCTGGCTCCAGCGAATACATGACGCGCAGGATGACGAAGCGCCCGCGCTCGCTGGTATTGAAGACGCTGCTGCGGTAGGCGAATCCGCAGGCCTCGTTGCACATGGCGCGCAGCTGCAGATCGCGCAGATCGAGGGTGAGGACCCCGGTGATGGTTTCCGAGACTTCCTGGCCGTAGGCGCCGACGTTCTGCACCGGCGTGCCGCCCACGGTCCCGGGGATGCCGCTCAGGCACTCGATCCCGGCGCAGTCGGCGGCCACCGCGCGAGCGACCAGCGCGTCCCAGGACTCACCGGCCCCAGCCTCGAAGATGGCCCGGCCATCTTCTTCCCGCTGCTCGATGCCACCGATGGCGATGTGCATCACCAGGCCGGGGAAGCCCGCGTCGGCAACCACCAGGTTGCTGCCTCCGCCGAGAATGAAAACCGGCAACTGGCGCGCCCGCGCGAATTGCACGCCCGCAACGAGGTCAGCGGTGCTGCGTGCCTGCACAAAGTAGCGGGCGGGACCGCCGACGCCCAGCGTGGTGCGCGGCGCCAGGGGAACATTTTCCTCGAGGACCATGCGGCTGCGGCCACTATAACAGCAGTGTGCTGGTGTGCCGGTGTGTTCGTGGCTTCGTAATTGTTTCTCGCCGACCTGCCCTCACGGATCCCACGAAAACGAGCACAGCAAAAAGACGAAGGCCGCCGTGGTTGCGGCGGCCTGGAGCGAAAGCGCTGACAGCTAGTCGGTGAATTCGTGGCGGATGGTGTCGCCCTTCCAGGTAATCGAGGTCAGGACGCGGACGTTGTTTTCCGTCTTGAAGGTCTGTCCACCGATGGAGACCTTCTTCTCCAACTGGACCATCTTGCAGTTGACCTTGGCGGTGGCCTTGCCGTCGATCTGCTGGAACACCATGACGTGGCTCTCGCCTTCCATGGTGTGCTTGACTTTGTACTGGCCCGCGGGAAGCACGGTGCCGCCGACCTGGGCAGCGTCGAAGAGGGTGAAGTTGCGTGTCTGGCCTACGGCCATCCCACCGGCAGGCTGGTCCGCCGCCAGGGTGACCGTCGCGACCAGGAGAATGACAACCAGAGCGAACAGCTTTTTGCCAGTCATTATCTGAAAATCCTCCGTGGAATGCGCCGGGTGACTCATTCGGGTTCCACGGTAAAGCCGCCGCCGCCCGCGCGCAGTGACTCGAATACCAACCGGATGTGATATGGCGCACAACGGCGTGTGAGCTTGTCGCTCAGCGCGGCACCTGCTTGACCACGATGGCGTTGGGGCGCGCGCCCACGGTGATCAGGGTGAACAATGCCTGCGGCTTGGAAGGGTTGGGCTCGCCGCGCAGCCCGTTCAGGATCGCTTGCGCGGTGGAGATCTTGTTGCCCCGCGGCATCCTGACCAGGCGCACCACCGCTACGTCGCCCGACTGTGCATTCACTGCCAGCAGGAACTCCTCGCCGGGCGTAAGCGCCAGCGCATCGGGACCGCGGCCGACCGGCACCACCGCCAGCAGCCTGCTGTCGTTGATGCTGAAGATGGATACCGAGTCGGCGGCGAAATTGCTCTCGTAGAGCACCGAGTTGTCGGCGCTGACCAGGCCGCGCACGGGCTTGGTGCCGATGGTGTAGGTCCCGCTGACTTCATCGGAGCTGGTCTCGATCACGGAGACGTTCGAGGAATCGAAGTTGGAGACGAACATCTCGCCGCCATCGGGCTTGAGTGCCAGGTGGATGGGAGTGGCGCCGACGTCGAGCAGGGCCAGCAGCTTGGCGGCGCCCAGGTCGATGGCCGCCACCTGTCCTGAGCCGCTGCAGGCTACGAACGCCTGCGTGTCGTCGGGCAGGATGGCGATGTCCTCCGGTTGGCGGCACACCGCCAAGGTCGCGCGCGGGCGCAGCGCTTTCGCGTCCAGCAGCGTGACGGAGTTGTCCGCGCGATTCGCGACCACGACCGTTCTGCCGTCGGGCGAGACGCGCGCCAGGCCGGGCGCACCCCCGACGGGAATGTTGGCGATGACTTTGCGCGCCGGCAGGTCGATCACGGACACGTTGGCCGAGCCGGAGTTGGCGACGTAGGCGCGCTCACCGTCGGCGGAGACGGAGATGAAGTACGGCGCGCGATGCACGCCAACGGTCGCCACCACCGCGTTCTTCTCCGCGTCGATGAAGCTGACGTTGTTGGAGTCGGAGTTGACGACGTAGATCTCGTTGCGGCGAGGATTGGCGGCGATGCCGGTAGGATTCTCTCCGACGGCGATGGTCTTGGCGATCTTCAGCGCGCCCAGGTCAATGACGCTGACCGTGTTGCTGCCGCCATTGCTGACGTAGGCGAAGGCGGTAGGAGGCTGGAAGCTGCGCGTGCAGGCCGCCAGCGGCAGGAGCCATGCTGCCAGCGCGGCGGCGAGCCATGTGCGCAGCAAAGATTTCAACGCGCGCGAACGCTGCCGGCGGCGGCGGTCTCCAGCGCCGCCGGGCGCGCCACCTCGCGTTGCACCACGGCGGCGATCTGGCGCACCTCGCTCATCAACTGCTCGAACTGATCGGGCAGGATGGATTGCATGCCGTCGCTGAGAGCGCGGTCGGGATCGTGGTGCACCTCGACGATGAGGCCGTCGGCGCCGACGGCGGCCGCGGCGCGCGACAGCGGAATCACCTTGTTGCGCTTGCCGGTGCCGTGGCTGGGATCGACCAGGATGGGCAGGTGGCTGAGGCGGTGCACCGCCGGCACCACGCTTAGGTCGAGGGTGTTGCGGGTGTGGTCGGCGAAGGTGCGCACGCCGCGTTCGCACAGCACCACGTTGTAGTTGCCCTCGCTCATGATGTACTCGGCGGCCATGAGGAATTCTTCCAGGGTGGCGGCGATGCCGCGCTTCAGCAGCACCGGCTTGGAGGCGCGGCCGGCGCGCTTCAGCAGGGAGAAGTTCTGCATATTGCGGGCGCCGATCTGGATCATGTCGGCGTACTTCTCCACCAGGTCGAGCGACTCGTAGTCCACCGCTTCGGTGACGATCAGCAGGCCGAAGCGGTCGCGGATTTCGGCCATGATCTTCAGCCCCTCTTCGCCCAGTCCCTGGAACGAATAGGGGGAAGTGCGCGGCTTGTAGGCGCCGCCGCGGAAGAAGCGGGCGCCGGCGCGCGCCACGCGCTCGGCAATGGTGAAGGCCTGTTTCGGGGTCTCGACCGCGCAGGGACCGGCGATGACCGCCAACTCGTGGCCGCCGATGGTGACGCCATTGGGAAAGCGGACCTCGGTGTTGTCTTCCTTGACGTCGCGGCTGACCAGTTTGTAGGGCTTGCTGACCTGGATGACTTCGGCGACGCCCGGCATCTCGTCGATGGTTCCGGGCTCGACCACGCCCTGGTTGCCGGTGATCCCGATGGCGGTGCGCGTCGCACCCGGCATGGGATGGGCGCGGAAACCGAGCGAATCGATTTTCTTACATACGTCACGCACCTGCTCTTCGGTGGCGTGCGCCTGCATGACGACTAACATGGGCTGGACCTCGAAGGTCCTAGTCTAAACGCCTTGCGGAGCGGGCCGCAATGATGCACATGGAGCGGTGACGCCAATCACCACCTCGCCGGTTGACTTCCGCCGGCCACTACTCGTGGCGCAGCGCGATCATCGGATCCAGGGTCACCGCGCGCCGCGCCGGCAAGTACGAGGCCAGCATCGCGGCCAGAGACAACACCAGCAGCACGCTGGCAAACGAGAGCGGATCCGAGGTGCGGATTCCCTGCAGCAGGCTGGCCAGCACGCGGGTGAGGGCAATCGCCCCCACCAGACCCAGCACGCCTCCGATGACGGACAGCAACACTCCCTGGCGGAGCATCATGCGCAGAATTTCGCCGGGCTGCGCGCCCAGCGCCAGGCGGATGCCGATCTCGCGCGTGCGCTGCGCCACCGCAAACGACACCACCCCATAGATGCCCATGCACGCCAGAACAAGCGCCAGCACCGCAAAGCCGCCCAGCAGGAAGGTGGTCAATCGCTCGGTCTTGGCATCGAGGGAGCGAGCCTCCTCCAGCGTGCGCACATCGAAGACCGGCTGGTCCACGTCCATCTGCCGCACCACGTTGCTGATGGGCGCCACCAGCGCGGTGGGATTGGCGGATCGCACCACGATATTCATGGCCGGCGCGGTCTCCTGCGTCTCAGGAAAATACATCTGCCCGAAACGGCCGCGCAGGAAGCGCGCGATCACGCTCTGCTCCACGTCTCCGACCACGCCCACCACCAGCAACGGCTTGGCGCGGCGGCCGGTCTTGATCATTCGCCCCACCGGGTCTTTGCCGGAGAAATAGTGCTGGGCGGTGTAGTTGTCGATGATGACTACCCTGGCGGAATCCGCCGTGTCGGCATCGCTGAACACCCGTCCCCGCAACAAGGGAATCTGCATGGTGTGGAAGTAGGTGGGGCTGACGTCGTTGTGCATCACGATGGGCACGTCCTCCGGCTTGGGCTCCGGTTCCCCGACGACGAACATGCCGGTGCCGTGCAGGCTGTCGGCCGTGGGCAGGTCGTCGATGGCGCCGGCGTCCACCACGCCGGGAAGCGGCTGGACGCGCCGCAGCAGTTCCTGGAAGAAGGCAATCTGCTGCTCCGGCTTGGTGTATTTCTGCTGTGCCAGGGCGATGCGGAACGACAAGGCGTTCTCGGAGTTGTAGCCGGGATTGCCGAGGCGCAGCTGCAGGAAATTGCGGATGGTGAGCGCCGCGCCCACCAGCAGCACCAGAGTGAGGGCGATCTCGGTCACCACCAGCGCGCCACGCGTGCGCTGGTGCGAAAGCGATCCCTGCGTTCTCTCGGTGAGCTTCAGCTTGGATTGCAGGTCGGATCGCCAAACTTGCCACACCGGCGCCAGGCCGAACAGAATACCGGTCAGCAACGCCAGGACGAAATTGAATAACACCACGCGTCCATCGGCGTGGACCAGTTGCTGGTTGGGCAGCGATTCGCCGCCCACCGATTTGACGATGTCCATACCCCACAGCGCCGGCACGATGGCCAGGGCGCCGCCCAGCAGGGCCAGCAGAACGCTCTCGGTGAGCAACTGCGCCGCCAGCACCGAGCGTCGGGCCCCCAACGCGGCGCGGATGACCATCTCTTTTTCGCGAGCGGTGCCCCGCGTCAGCAGCAGGTTGGCGATGTTGGCGCAGGCGATGAGCAACACGAATCCGATCGCCCCGAACAGCACCAGCAGCAGGGTGCGGAAGTCCTCGACGTAGGCTTCTTCCAGCGGCTGCAGGTCGGCGCTGATTTCCGCGTTGCTGGCGGGATACTGCTGGGAGATGCGCTTGGCGACCTGTTGCACCTGCTGGTTCGCCGCGGCAAAGCTCAATCCGTCGCGCAGCGTTCCGATGGCGCCGAAGGAGCGGGTGCCGCGATCCGTCATCGCCTGCTGCAGCATGAGCGGGGTGTAAATCTCCTCGTGGCTGAGGCGGGCGAAGCCCTTGGGCGTGACTCCCACCACCTCCCGCGGCGTGCCGTCGAGCACGATCGTTTTCCCAACGATATTCGGGTCGGAGTTGAACTTGGACGTCCAGAGTTGGTAGGTGAGCACCACCACCTGGTCATGTCCGGGCACGGTGTCGGAATCCTGCAGGTAGCGTCCCATCAGCGGCGCGCGGCCGAGCACGTCGAACACCTGCCCGGTGAATTGCTGGCCGACCACGCGCTCGGTGCGGTTGCCGAGGCGCAGATTGAAGCCGGCGTCCTTCATCAGGCCGAGGTGGCTGAAGATTCCGCTCTGCTGGAAGTCCACGAAATCGGGCGCCGAGATGGGAAAGTGATGCCACTCGCGGCGGGGCGCCTCGCTCCACAGCACCACCGCGCGGTCGGGATTGGGGACGGGCACGGGCGTCAGCAGCGCCGCGCGCACCACTCCGAACAACGCCGTGTTGCCGCCGATGCCCAGCGCCAGGGTGAGCACGGCAACGATGGTGAACGCGGGCGCTTTGATCATCATGCGCAGGCCGTAGCGGAGGTTTTGCAGCAGCATCGGTTCCCCTTATACGATGGCAGCCAGCGGGAATGCACGTCGCTCGCCAAGACGGCGCACGCGAAAATCGCGGCTACTCAGTAGCTTAGCCAAGGTTCGCGGAGCGGGAAAGCAGGCGATGTTCGCTTGTGGGACGAAGTTTTGCGAAACCGGACAGCCATGAAGCTCAACCAGAAAGATGTTCTGAAGTTGATCCCGCCACACAAGCAGCCGCCGCCGCGGACTTCGCGCCGCATTGGCATTCATACCTCGACTGCGGGTGGAGCGGAGAATGGCGCCGAGCGCGCTTACCGGCTGGGCTGCAGCACCTTCCAGATATTCTCTTCCAGCCCGCGGCAGTGGAAGCCGTATCAGCTGGCGTCTTCGCAGTGCGCCATGATGTCCCAACTGCGCGACAAGTACGATCTGAAGCCGCTGGTGATCCACGCCAATTACCTGATCAACCTTGCCGGTGGAAATCCCGAGTTCCATCAGAAATCCATTGGCGCCTTTCGCGGAGAGATTGAGCGCGGGCTGGCTTTGTGCGCCGATTACCTGGTCGTGCATCCGGGCTCGTTCCGCGGCAGCAGCCGGGAAGAGGGACTGGCGCGAACGGCGATGGCAATCCGCGACGCCGCAGCCGGCCTCGATCTCGAGCGAGGCGGGCTGACCATCCTCATCGAAAACACCGCCGGCGCCGAGTTCTCCCTGGGCGGCAGCTTCGAGCAGGTGGGCGCCCTGGTCGGCGTGCTGCGCGAGATCGTGCCCACCGCCGCCTGCATCGACACCTGCCACACCCACGTCAGCGGCTACGACATCGTTTCCGCCAAGGGCTACGAGGAAACCATTCGCCATCTCGACGGAACCGTTGGGCTGAAGAACGTTCGCGTGTGGCATTGCAACGACGCCAAGGCGAAGCGCGGCAGCAAGCTCGATCGCCACCAGCACATCGGCGCGGGCACCATCGGGCTGGAGGCGTTTCGCCGGCTGCTGAACGATCGCCGCACCGCGCACTGCGCGTTCATCGCGGAAACGCCAATCGACGAACCGATGGACGACCTGAAGAACGTGGATACGCTGAAGGGGCTGGTCAAGAAGTCGCCGTTGCGGAAGTGAAATCAGCCGGAAGCAGGGGAAGGGTCGCCGGCGGACATTGCCGCCGACGCCGGAAGATTGCGGCGCAGCAGTTCGGCCCGAAGCGCGGAGAAGATCTGCTCGATGAAGGCATGGGGATTCTGCCCGGCGGCCGCCAACTCGTCATCGGGCATTTCCGCGAAGAACATGCCCAGCGGCGAAAGGCCCTCTTCCTGGATGCGGATGATGTCGTCGACCGTGTAGCCGCGGCGCTGTAGTTCCTCGGCGGCGTCGTCCATGTCCGCCGGCGACAGATCATCGTTCGTGGCCCTTCGGAGGAGGTCGGCGGTGCGAGCTCGTTCGGCGCCAGGGTCGGTAGGATCTTCG
>DASUBK010000005.1:0-3358 GCA_035763305.1 Terriglobales bacterium
GGGCGCCTGCGGCTACGTGATTCGGGCGGCTACGTGATTTTGGGCCAAACTCAGGCGGCGCGGTGGAGTTCGATCTCCTCTTCCGACTGCTGCCAGCGGCGGGCGCGCGGCGCCAGGCGGGCGAGCGCGAAGGCGCCGACGGCCATGTTCACGTCGCGGGCAGCAATGTCGAAGTACTTCCCGGTCGAAATCAAATTGCCGCTGATGCCCAGCAGCCAGGCGGCAGCAAGGTAGCCGCCGGTACGCGTGTTCCCTTTGAGGATCGCCGCGCCCACGGCCATCTCAATGACCCCCACCAGGCGCATGAAGTTGCGATCGCTGATCGGCAGGCGCTCGCGCACCATGGGGCTGAGGTACTGGTCCCAGTCGGTGAGCAGGTGGGTGAACTTGTCCAGACCGGCAACGAAGGCGGTGCCGCCGAGGGTATAGCGGAGGGCCTCGTGGGCGAGTTCGCGGTGCTTCAGATGTGCCATGGCTTGCCTCCGTCATCTTGCGATGCGGGCGGTCGGTCGCCAGTTGTCGGTTGCACGCGAGGAGGCGGGCGCCGCGGTCACCGCGGGGAGCGGAGGGTGAACAGCGTAATCTCCGGCGGCGCCTGGAAACGCATGGGCACTCCCACGGTTCCGATGCCGCGATTGGTGTACACCTGCAGGTCGCGCACGCGGTAGAGGCCGCGCCAGTATTTGCGGGCCAGCGGCGGCAGGTATGGAGGGCCGAGGAGGGGAACAGCAATCTGCCCGCCGTGGGAGTGGCCGGAGAGCTGCAGATCCACGGCATAACGGGCGGCCTGATCGGCGACGTCGGGTTCATGGACCATCAGAATGACGGCCGCCTCATCGCGAACCGGGGCCAGCGCGCGAGGAATGTCCAAAAGATTGTTCTCCGCGTCATCCAGGCCGGCAATCCACACCCGCGCGCCGCCGCGTTCCAGCGGCAGGGCGCGGTTGCGCAGCACCTCGATGCCGCGGTCGTGCAGGGCGCCGGCGATGAAGATGGGATCGGTGCCGACATCGTGATTGCCGAGCACGGCAACCACGCCCAGCGGTGCGCGCAATGCAGCCAGCAGGGGCGCGCAGACTTCCATGTTGCGCGCGGCGGCGACGGAGTCACCGAACATCGGGATGGTAACGAAGTCGCCGGTGAGCGCGATCAGGTCGGGCTGCAAGGAGTTGACCGCGCGCACCGCGGCCTCAATCTCTCCGGCGGTGGTGAAGGGGCGGAAGTGCAGGTCGCTGACCTGGGCGACGCGCACTCCGTCCCACGCGGGAGGAAGGCGGCGCAGCGAGAGCTCCAGGCGGGTGATCTTGAGTTGGTGAGGCTCGTAGAGGGAGAAGCCGGCGAGTCCGGCAGCGGCGACAGCGCCCGCGGTGATTGACCTCTTGAGGAATTCGCGGCGCGTGGGCACGGGTCAGTGTAGCAGTTGGCAGTCAGCCAGTTGTCAGTTGCCGGCGCGGGCCGTCTGAGCAACGGCGGTGTCGGCCTGCGCTCCGGCGGGCGCCTTCTCCAACACCGCCACCAGGGTCATGGGGGGAAACGGCAGCAGCCACTGCAAGCTGCGCAGCAGCGGCACCAGCGCGTTGAATAGCTTGATCTGGAGAAGACCGAAGGAGCGCCGGCGGAGCAGGCGCGCGTTGAGCCACCACGCGGGAGTGCCGGCGCGGTTGATGCCTTCGATCCACTGCACGCGCAGACCGGTGCGCTCGGCGAGTTCGCGCAGGTCATGGCGGCGATAACGGCGCAGGTGACCGAGCACGCGATCGAGGCTGCCGTAGAGGTTGCGCCCCTGCGGAGTAAGCACGATCAGGCGGCCGCCATCTTCGAGGAGCGCGGAGAGAGAGCGCAGGGTGGCGGCATCGTCCTCGACGTGCTCGGCGACGTTCTGGCAGATGATGGTGTCGAAGGTCTCCGCCGGGAAGGTTGCCGGCACCACGGGATCGACGCACGAGGCGCGCAGATAAGGCCGAGTGGCCTGCAGCTTCTCCAGTTCGCGCACAAACATGGGATTGGGATCGGAGGTCCAGTAGGACTGCCGCGGAATCAGGCGCAGGGTGAGATTGCCGACGCCTGCGCCGATTTCCAGCACGCGGCGGCCAACGTGCGGACGCACGCTATCGGCGATCCAGTCGGTAAGGTGCGGCGCGCGCGCCAAGCGGGGAACGAGGTCGCTGCCGTAGGCGTCGGGCTTGCAGATGCGGTCAGAGAGGCGAAAGCGGAGAATCGCGCCCAGAGCCTTGACGCCGTCCTTCCAGCCAATCTTCTTCCCTTCCTGGTAGGTGCGGCCGGAGTAGCTGATGGGGACTTCGAAGATGCGGGCGCCGCGCTTGGCGAGCTTCAGCGTGAGCTCGGGCTCGATGCGGAAGTCGCGGCGGACCAGGGGAATGGTCTTCAGCAGGTCGGCGCGCACCATCTTGTAGCAGGTTTCTATGTCGGTGAGGTTGAGGTCGCTGGCCAGGTCGCAGAGGAAGGTCAGCAAGTGGTTGCCGAGCGAGTGGCGAAAGAACAGCGCGCGCTTGAAGCCGCCGGCGAGGAAGCGGGAGCCGAAGACGGCATCGGCGGATTCGTCGGCGAAGAGGGGAACCATGTGCAGCAGATCGCGCGGGTGATACTCGAGGTCGGCGTCATGGATGACGGCCAGCTCGCAGGCGACGTGCTCGATGGCGGTGCGAATCGCAGCGCCTTTGCCCTGGTTGCGTTCGTGACGCAGGAAGAGCCAGTCGAACTTCGGCCAGGGGGAGGCGGAGAGTTCGCGCTGAAGCTCGGCGAGGATAGAGGGCGTGTCGTCGCGCGAGCAATCGTCCACCACGATGACCTGGATGCGCTCCAGCAGCGGCGACTGTCCCAGCACCGCGAGCCGCCGCAAGCTGGCGGCCACGAGATACTGCTCGTTGTACACGGGGACGAGGACCGAGAGGGTGGTGGACATGCCGGCGCGTATGGGGGAAAACTGCGGCCATTCTACAACGGTTCCCGCCTCGCCCGGCGCCATGGGGGAAACCGAAAGAACAACTAAGGTCCCCGCCCTAAAGGAATAAAGGCCGCGGCTTGCGCCGCGGCCTACCTACCCCGCTCTGACTCTCGTTTCGCCTACCGCTTGCGGCGGCGCATCAATCCGCCGAGACCCAGCAGGCCACCACCCAGGAAGGCGATGGAAGCCGGTTCGGGAACCTGCTGCGTGCTGTCCGTGGCGAAGCCGGTCGGATTGCCGCAGCTATAGCTGCCGCCGTAGCAGAAGTGGACTTCGAAATTGTAGCCCTGCGCGTTGGGCTGGGGATAGAAGTTGGCGGCCTGCAGGGTGGAGAAGTTGGCGTTCGGACCCAGATCCATGACGAACTGGATCTTGGACGCGCCGGTCACCGTG
>DASUBK010000006.1:0-8673 GCA_035763305.1 Terriglobales bacterium
CATAAGCGGTATTTCAGTACATCAGTATCTCAGTACCTCGTCCCGGGAATTTCGCACTGCCCTACTGACGTACTGAAATACTGACATACCCCTTCCCCAACGCGCCGCTCTGCTGTGATTTATGATGTTCCCTTGCCATGGCCGCCAAAGATCTCGCTGATGCAGCTCTGAATGTGTGCGACGTGCCCGGCGTGCAGTATGCCGAGGTGCGCATCGTCGACGACCGCCAGCGCGGCCTTGCCACCAAGAACGGCAAGGTCGGCCACGCCTCCGACTCCGAATCCCTCGGCGCCGGCATCCGCGTGCTGGCCAACGGCGCCTGGGGCTTCGCCGCCACCGACGACCTCACCGCCGAGGGCCTGCAGATGACCGCCGGCAAGGCGGTCGAGATCGCCCGCGCCTCCGCCCGGGTCAAGGAGCACGACGTTATCCTGGCGCCGGAAAAATCCTACGTGGACGAGTGGATCAGCCCCCACCAGATCGATCCCTTCTCCATCTCGGTGGAGCAGAACCTTGACCTGCTGCTCAAGGTGGACGCCGAGTTGCGCGCGGTGCAGGGCATCACCCTGGCGGAAACCAACATGAGCTTCCGCCGCTACGACCAGTGGTTTTTCAACTCCGAGGGCTCGCGCATCCACCAGGTGAAGTACACCACCGGCGCCGGCTACGCCGCCTACGCCTTCGCCGGCACCGAAATCCAGAAGCGCTCCTACCCGAATTCCTTCGGCGGCCAGTACCAGGACAAGGGCTACGAGCTGATCCACGAGCTCAAGCTGGTGGAGAACGCGCGCCGCATCGGGGAAGAAGCGGTGGCGCTGCACAAGGCCGACCAGTGCCCGCAGGGCGTGTTCACCATCATCCTCGATTCCTCGCAGTTGGGATTGCAGATTCACGAATCGGTGGGCCACCCGATCGAACTGGACCGCGTGCTGGGCATGGAAGCCAACTTCGCGGGCACCTCGTTCCTGACCACCGAGAAGCTGCGCAAGCTGAAGTACGGCAGCGAACTGGTGAATGTCGTCGCCGACGCGACCGAAGCCCACGGCCCCGGCCTCGGCACCTTCAAGTACGACGATGAAGGCGTGCCGGCGCAATGCACGCCGATCATCAAGAACGGCCTGTTCACCGGCTATCTTTCCTCGCGCGAGACCGCGCACACCATCGGCGCCGAGCGCTCCGGCGGCACCATGCGCGCCGACGGCTGGAACCGCCTGCCCATGATCCGCATGACCAACATCAGCATCCTCCCCGGCGAGAAGCCGCTGACCTTCGAGCAACTGGTCGCCGGCACCGACCACGGAATTTATTTCCAGACCAACCGCTCCTGGTCCATCGACGACAAGCGCTACAACTTCCAGTTCGGCACCGAGATCGGCTGGGAGATCAAGGGCGGCAAGCTGGGCCGCATGCTGAAGAATCCCTCGTACTCCGGCATCACGACGGAATTTTGGAATTCGCTGGACGCCATCTGCTCCCGCGACCAGTGGACGCTGTGGGGCACACCGAATTGCGGCAAGGGCCAGCCCATGCAGGTGATGGGCACCGGACATGGCGCCAGCCCGGCGCGATTCCGCAACGTGAAAGTGGGAACCGCGTACAAGGGACAGTAGCTGCGGCCAAAGACTTCGACCATGCTGAACGAAGACAAAGCGCAAGACATATTCGCTCGCGTACGGAAAGTCTCGACCGCCGACGAGGTCGAGATCCTGATCGCCGGCGGGCGCAGTTCGCTGACCCGCTTCGCCAACAACACCATTCATCAGAACGTCGCCGAGGAAAACTATGTTCTCTCGGTTCGTCCGGCGTTTGGCAGCAAGACGGCGCGGGCCACCACCAATCGCTTCGACGATGCCAGCATCGCGCGCTGCGTGAAGTCGGCGGAAGCGCTTGCCAAGGTGCAGCAGCCCGACTCCGATCTCCTGCCCATGCCCGGCGCCGATGCTTACCCCGATGGTCCGGCAGTCGGCCGGGCGTTCTTCGAGACCGCCGGCATCGGCCCGGAAGAGCGCGCCGCCGCCGTGGGAAAGATCGTCGACGTCGCCAAGCGCCACAAGCTGACCACCGCCGGCATCTTCTCCACCTCGGAGAGCGTGGAGTGCCTCGTCAACTCGCGCGGGCTCTCCGCCTTCCATACCCAGACCGGCTCGGAAGTCTCCATCACCATGCTGGCCGGCGACTCCTCCGGCTGGCAGAAAGCCACTTCGCCCGACGTGCGCCAACTCGATTCGCTGGCGCTGGCCGAGACCGCGGCGCGCAAGGCACGCGAATCCAAGTCGCCCCAGGAGCTGGCGCCCGGTAAGTACACGGTCATTCTCGAGCCCGCCGCCGTTCTCGATCTGGTCGGCTTCATGTTCTGGGATTGGGGCGGCCAGGCGGTGCTGGATGAGCGCTCCTTCCTCACCGGCCGCGTGGGAACGAAACTGTTCGGCGAGAACGTCACCATCTACGATGACGCCTACCATCCGCTACAGTCGGGCGCGACCTTCGACGGCGAAGGTGTCCGCCGCCAGCGTGTCGAACTGGTGGGCCAGGGCGTGGTCAAACGGCTGGTGTACGCCCGGGGAACAGCCGAGAAGATGAAGAAATCCGAGCACGCGGCCAAGGCCGGACCGATTGCAGTCACCGGCCACGGCTTGCCGCTGCCCAACGAGATTGGCGAGATCCCCCTCAACATCGTCTTCGCCCCCGAGGGCCAGCGGCAATCGGTCGAGCAGATGATCGCCGCCACCGAGCGCGGCGTGCTGGTCACCCGCCTGTGGTACATCCGGGAGGTCGACCCCTACGAGAAGATCCTCACCGGCATGACCCGCGACGGCACTTTCTCCATCGAGAACGGCAAGCTGAAGAGCGGCATCCGCAACTTTCGCTTCAACGAGAGCCTTATCCACATGCTCTCCAACGTGGAAGCGATGGGCGAGCCGGTGCGCGCCAGCGGCGAGGAGTCCTTCGACATGGTCGTCCCGCCGATGAAGGTGCGCGACTTCAACTTCACCGAGGTAACCAAGTTCTAGGTTACGGTGCCGGTTCTTAGTTCTTTGTTGTTCGTTCTCGGTGGCTCGGAGGGCCTGGAAATACGGTCTACCCCGGCCAAAACCGCCGTCCAGAGCGCAACATAACGGGGGGCGGTCCGCCAACCCTGTGAAGCAAAGAACCAGGTACTAAGCACCAAGAACTAACAACCAAGAACGGGGCACGGTATTTTTTCGTGCACTTTTCAGCGTGCACCTTGGTAACCTATGCGTATTCATCTACTTCCGGTAGCGTAGTGATGGTGCAGCCAACAGACCAAATCGCCGAACTCCGCGGTGCGGTACGCTTTCCCCTGCATCTCCCGGTAGAGCTCAAGGCCGATGGCGAGCAGATCCAGGCGGAGACCGACAATATCTCCGCCGGCGGCATGCTGTTTCACATCGATGCCGATCTGTCCATTGGGTCCACGCTGGAATTCACCATTGCCATGCCGGCGGACGTGCTGGGCGCGCCTACAGATGTGCTGGTAAGCGGCACCGGACGCGTGGTACGTTGTAACGCCGAGGGTGAGAAGAAGGCCGTGGCGGCGGTCATTGACGAGTACCGCTTCCAGCGTTCCTAGGTCTTTCCGGGGGAGCAGATGGCTAGCAATCTGGCTGATGGGCCAGAGTCTAAGAATGGCGCCGCGGCGCCCATCAAGGTGATCCTCGCCGACAGCCAGGCCATCTTCCGCGTCGGCGTCCGCAAGGTGCTCGCCGTCGAAGACGATATCCGCGTCGTCGCCCAGACCGAAAACCTTGGCCAGACCCTCTCCGCGGTGCAGAAGTTTCCCGCCGACGTATTGCTCTTCGAGACCCGCATCTCCTCCAATCCTTTGGAAGCCGCCTCCGAAGTCCTCAAGCGCTCGCCCGAGATCAAGATGGTGCTGATTACCGGCGAACTCGATTCCGAGCAGACGGTGGAATTCCTGCGCCGCGGCGTGCGCGGCATCGTCACCCGCTCCATCGCCCCCGACCTGCTGGTGCGCTGCGTGCGCAAAATCGCCTCCGGCGAAACCTGGCTCGACAAGAAGGGCGTCAACTGGATCATCGAGGCCTACCGCACCCAGACCGCGCTGCTCAACTCGCCTCGCCCCAAAACACGCCTCAGCGACAAGGAACTGCTCATCGTCTCCTGCGTGACCCAGGGCATGCGCAACAAGGAGATCGCGGGCGAGGTTGGCACCACCGAGCAGGTGGTCAAGAACTACCTGCGCAAGATCTACGACAAGCTGGGCGTCTCCGACCGCCTCGAGCTGGCCCTGTACTGCATTCACCACCGCCTGATGGAAAAGCCCCAGGCCGCTGTCGAAGCCCCGCAGGCGGCCGCGCAACCGTCCCCTGCGCCCGAAGACCGCGCCAAGGCCGCCAGCGCCAACGGCGTCACGCAGTAGGCGAGGTTTCGAACGTTTCAGAGGTTTCGGATGTTTCTACGCAGCCTCCGAAACCTCACCACCTCCGCAACTTCTGAAACCTCCGAAACCTTCTTCCAACCACCTGCTAAAATGAAATCTGCGCCTGCAACGGGCCGCGGAGAGATGGCCGAGTGGCTGAAGGCGCACGCTTGGAAAGCGTGTATAGGGGAAACTCTATCGAGGGTTCGAATCCCTCTCTCTCCGCCAGAAAACCAGCTCTTAGCTATCAGCTCTCAGCTTTACTCCCCGATTTCTCGGTTTGCCGACAATCCGGAGCCCTGCCCTTTGCCCCCTCCTGGAATTCCACGTTAAGATTGCCGGATGATGGGCTCTTCACGCGAGGCGCTGCGCCCGGACGAGCGTGCACTGGGTGATACACCTGCCAGGTCTCAAGGAAAATTCGCGCTGGTTCTGGGGGTGATTGCAATCGCGCTAAGCCTGGTTCTTGGGTTGGTTTGTTTAACAGTAGTCCGTCGTCTGGAGCGCGAGGTAGCGCGGCTCAGCCGGCAGACGCAAGATTTGAGCCGGGTGGTCGCGCGGACGCAAGAGCAATCGCAAATGATGGCTCAGCAGGCTTCGCAAGCGGCTGCGAACGCGCAGGCAGCCGCGGAACAGCGCGACTTGGCGAAGCAGGCCCAATCGAACTCGGAGGCGCAGGCGCAACTTGCGCGGCAGCAGGCCGCCGCCGAGCAGCAAAAGGCGGATCAAGCCACTCAGCAGGCTGAGGAATATCGGCAACAGCGAGAGGCGGCACTGGAACAGCTGCAACAGGCTCTCGGGAACATTGCCGAAACGCATCGCACTGCCATGGGTCTGGTCATGACGCTGGACAGCAAGTCGATTCGCTTCGACTTTGATAAGGCGAACATCAAACCGGAATACCGCGATATCCTCAATCGCATCGCCGGGATCATGATGACACTTAAGGGATATACGATTGCTGTCTACGGATATACCGACGACGTCGGCACCCAGGCGTACAACCTGCAACTCTCGCAGCGGCGCGCCCAGGCGGTCCGCGACTTCCTGGTGCAGGCCGGCATTTCCGCCACCGTCATGAGCACCAAGGGTTTTGGCAAGTCCGACCCGCGTGTCCCGGGCGACAGTGAACAGGCGCGTGCTGCCAACCGCCGGGTCGAGATCGCGATCGTGGATTCGAAGCTGGTCACGGATGGCTCACCTATCGTGCCAAAGTAATCTCGACCCGGACAGATCCGCTGTAGACGGGCGAGAGCAGACCTCACCACGATGACCTTGAGCGAGTCATATTCCGGTGGCGGCTCAGCCGTCACGTGTTTCGTCACCGCGACGCGAATTTCACTGCAGCGTGCGCGCCCTCGCGCACGGCAGCCCCATCAGATTGCTTCGTCGACAGGCCCGCGAATTCCCGCTGCCTCAAACCCATTGGTCGATCGGCAGCCCCCGTCTTAATGAATGGGTAGCCCCCGCCTGAATGAATGGGTAGGCCCCGGCAGCCTGCCCTGAGCCTGTCGAAGGGCCCTCGCCGGGGCGGGTCGCCGATTCACTCCAACGTTGCGCCGCCGCGGGCGCCCTCGCCCGCGGCAATCCACTACGTTACCCGGACCGCGCGCGACCTCGCGCGCAATCTCATGCGCCCGCCGCTTTCGCCTCAGCCTTCACCACGATGTGTCTGCCCCGGGATCAAGCAAAGGGAAGGACGAAAGAAGAAAACGGGGACAGTTCAGGCTGTCCCCGACTTCTCCCCGACTTCTCCGACTTCTTTAATGAATGGGTAGGCCCCGGCGCCCTCGCCGGGGCGGTCGCTGATTCAACCCAAACCTGCGCCGCCGCGGGCGCCCTCGCCCGCGGCAATCCACATCGTTTCTGGACCGCGCGCGACCTCGCGCGCAACCAGAATGGTGGCAGGGAAAAAGGGGGACAAAAAGGGGGGGACAAAAAGGGAAAGACGGGCCGGCGCTGAACTGCGGTAGTTTTGGCAGTCGCCTTATCCGGCATCTGGATGCTCCACTCTGCGCCGCTTTGTCTCCCGTCACATTTCTTATTTCCACTACGTGACACCCCTCACTGACACCGCCCTCGTTCTTCCCCTACATTCAATACTGCCGCACTGTCGGCAAGCCACGCTGCCCGGACTAGACCGCGCAGCGTGGCCTGTTTCGATCTTTGACAACTCGTGCAAGCCCGCAGCCGAACGGTAGCGAACGGTGTACCGTTCGCATCTCGCTGATTCCAGTCAGCACACCCCCGGGGGAGTATCGCCGCGAGCACTTGCAGCCCAAGTTGGGCCCGCCGCCCCAGCGTACAATCGACCGATTCGCATGGGGATGGCCACTACCTCCACAACCCGTGTGGTGCTGGCCGGGGCGGTCGGCAACATCGTGGAGTGGTACGACTTCGGCCTCTACGGCCTGCTGGCGCCGGTGCTGGCCTCGCTTTTCTTTCCCTCGCACGACCGCATCGCCGCTCTGCTCGGCGTCTATGGCGGCTTCGCCGTAGGCTTTGCCATGCGGCCCATCGGCGCCATCGTGCTCGGCCGGGTGGGCGACCGCCGTGGCCGCCAGTTTGTGCTGGTGCTGTCGGTGGCGCTGATGGGTACGGCCACCGTCGCCATCGGAGTCCTGCCCTCCTACGCCGCCATCGGCATCTGGGCGCCGGTGCTGCTGATGCTGATCCGCCTCTTCCAGGGTTTTTCTGTCGGCGGGGAGTTCGTGGGTTCGGTCACCTACCTGGTGGAGGCGGCGGCCGGCCACCGGCGTGGCATTGCCGGCAGCGTTGCCAATGTCGGCGCGACCGTCGGCATGCTGCTGGCGGCGGGCGCGGCGGCACTGACGGAAACCTACGCCACGCGCTTCCCCGAATTATGGCGCGCGCCGTTCCTCCTCGGAGGCCTGCTGGCCTTCCTCGGATACATGCTGCGGCGACACCTGCCGCCGGAGGAGCCGCCACAAGAAGCAATCGCAGCGAAAAGACAAGAGCGACCGCCAACTTGGATCGCGCGCTGGCCCGCGCTGCAAGCCTTCCGCGAAGCTCCCCGCACCATGATCGTCGCCCTGCTGTTCACCTGCGGGTACGGAGTCTCCAATTACCTGATCATGGTCTTTCTGCCCACCTTCGGGCGGGAGTTCGCCGGCATCCCTGAGGGCAAGGCGCTCGAAATCAACACCGCCGGACAGGCCCTGGCGCTGCTGGTGGTTCCGCTGGCCGGCTGGATCTCCGACCGCTGGCTGCGCCGCAGAAACCTGCTGGCGATGGTGTTCCTGCTGCAGGCAGCAACCGCATGGGGCCTGTTCGCCGCGGTGATGCGCGCCGGCATTGAGGGCCTGTGGATCGCGCAACTGGCGCTGGCGGGACTGCTGGCGATGGTCATGGGCGCCGCGCCGGCCATGCTGGCGGAGCAGTTTCCCCGCGGCTTCCGCGTGAGCGGTCACGCTTTTGTGTTGAACGCCGGGATCGGCATTGCCGGCGGCACCGCGCCCTTCATCGCCGTGGCATTGATTCGCGCCGTGGGGAGCAGGATGGCGCCGGCGGCCTATCTCATCGGCGCCTGCGTGCTTTCCGCCGCGGCGGCGCTGCTGCTGCGCGATTACAGCCGCGCGCCGCATCTCGAAGAGGAGATGGTGACGGTTCCGGCGCCGTGATCCGGTTCGGTCCCGGCCTTTGCGTACCTTCGCGTCCTTTGCGGTGAATTTCTGGGGCTACTCGCCCAGCAGGCGTTTCAGCTCGCGCAAGTCCTCAGGCGCGACATCGGACACCAGGCAGAAGCGCATCTCTCCCGGCTGCCACATAATCCAGTTGAAGCCGCGCGCGGAGCCGGAGCCGGCGAAGCCGCGGTCGTCTTTGTCGTAGCGCCAGACGAAAAGATTGATGAAGTGCTTTCGCCGGGCATACACCAGCACCGCCGCATTGTGGCCGTCGACCACATCGAGGCGGCCGCCAACCAGGCGGAATCCCTGCTGGCTGAAGTCGCTGACCGGGGGAACAAAATCGAGCTTGCCCTCGAACCACGGCTTGACGTTGTGGGTGTCGTTCGATTCGACGTCCGTTAGATGGCCCGCCTGCAAGGAGCGGACGGCGGCGTCCACCACGCTGGCCTGGATGCGCGCGTTCTCGCTACGCGTTTGCAGGAACAGGAACCCCGTGACGACCAGCACCACGGCCGCGGCCGCCGCGAGACTCCACACGGCCCGGCGCGACCACCACGGCACGCGAGTGCGCGTCGCACCTTCCAGGCTGGCCCGCACCCGGGCGCGGAACTCGGGCGACACTGG
>DASUBK010000007.1:0-13951 GCA_035763305.1 Terriglobales bacterium
CCAGCAAACCCAACTTCGAAGCCGGCTCCATCTCCTTTCCGAACTTCCGCGACTGGCAGCAGCGCAACCGCAGTTTCAGCGCCATGGCGCTCTTTCGCGGCGTGAGCTTCAGCCTGCGCCACCAGACCGGCCAGACGGAGCGCGTACGCGGCGAGTGGGTGACCTCCGATCTGTTCCGCGTGTTCGGCGTGCAACCGGTGCTGGGGCGCAACTTCGCTGCCGGCGAGGACGACATCGGCGCCGCGCCCGTGGTGGAGATCAGCGAAGCCCTGTGGAAGCGCAGTCTCGGCGGCTCGCCGGATGCGATCGGCAGCGGCCTCACCCTGGAGGGCCGCCGCTACACCATTATCGGCATCGTTCCCGCCGCCTTCGATTTGCTGCAAGTGAACTACGGCACCCCCGATGTGTACGTGCCGCTGGGACAGTCGGGAATGGGCGGGCTGAAGATCCGTGGCGCCGGCCTGGGGCTGCACGGCTTTGCCCGCTTGCGCCCGGGCGTGTCGCTGGCGCAGGCGCGGGAAGACATGGCTCGGGTCACGAGCGAGCTGGCCAAGGAATTTCCGGTCGAGGACAGCGGGCTGGGCGCCACCATGATTCCTCTTCAGGAGCAACTGGTCGGCAACATTCGCGGCACCCTGGTGCTCCTGCTGGCCGCGGTCGTCTTCGTGTTGATGATCGGATGCGTGAACGTCGCCAACCTGCTGCTGGCCCGCTCGGCAAGCCGGACGCGGGAATTCGCCGTGCGCGCTGCCCTCGGCGCGCCCCGCGCGCGCATCCTCCGCCAGTTGTTAACCGAGACCACGTTCCTCGGTTTGGCCGGCGGCGCGCTGGGCACCGGACTGGCGTGGTGGGGCACGCGGGCGGCTCTGACGTTGCTGCCGCAAGCCCTGCCGCGCGTGCAGCATGTTGGCATCGACGGCCGCGTCCTGCTGTTCACTGTGGTGATCTCGATCCTGGCCGGTCTGTTGTTTGGACTGGCGCCGGCGCGGCGGATGGCAGGCAGCGATCCGCAGCGCGCGCTGCAGGCCTTCGGCCGCGGCGCCAGTGGACGCCGCCATCGCACGCAGCGCGCGCTGGTGGTTGCCGAATTTGCCCTGGCTCTGCTGTTACTGGCCGGCGCCGGGCTGATGCTCCGCTCCCTGGTGCAACTGTGGCGCGTGAATCCGGGCTTTAACCCCAAGGACCTGCTGATGTTCGTGGTCGCGCTTCCGCCCGGAACGAGGAACGCGCCGCCCGAGCAACTGCGCGCGGAGTGGGACGCCGTCGAGCGCCGGTTGGCCGCCACGCCCGGCGTCCAGGCTGCCTCGCTGCGCGACAGCTCCACGCCATTCGCCGGCGACAACGAACTGCTCTTCTGGGAGGCCGGCCAGCCGCAGCCGCGCAGCGACAGCGAAAAGAAGTGGGCGCTGCGCTATGACGTCATGCCTGACTACCTTCGCGTCATGGGCCAGCCGCTGCTGCGCGGCCGCTTCTTCACCCATGACGAGAACCAGAACACGCCGCTCGCCGTGGTGGTCGACGACAACTTTGCCGCCACCTTCTATCCCGGCCAGGAGGTAATCGGCAAACGTATCGTATGGCTGGAAAACGACCGTCCGCTGACCGCGGAGGTCGTGGGCGTGGTCGGACATGTCAAGCAGTGGGGATTGGAAAACGACGACCAGCAGCTGCGCGCCCAGGTCTACGTGAACCTGCAGCAGCTGCCGGACAATTATCTTCTCGACGTGCTGGGCGCGTCGGTGCGCACTACCGGCGAACCCTTCCAGACTTTGTCGGCCATCCGCAGTGAGCTGAAGCAGCTGAACGGCGACCTCGTCGTCTTCAACGAGATCACCATGGAACAGCGCATCGCCGATTCGCTGCGCGCGCGCCGCTTCACCATCGTGGTGCTGGGAGCGTTTGCGGCCACGGCGCTCCTGCTGGCGTGCATCGGCGTCTTTGGCGTCATCTCCTACCTCGTGCGCGAGCGGACGCAGGAGATCGGGGTGCGCATGGCGCTGGGGGCGCATCGCACGGCGGTGCTCGCAATGGTGCTGCGCGAGGGCGCGCAACTCGCCGCCGCGGGCCTGGCCATCGGCCTGGTCGCGGCCGTGCCGGCCGGACGCGCCATCCGCTCGCAGTTGTACGGGATTGGTTCCCTCGATCCGCTGACCTTTGCCGGCGTCAGCGCCTTGCTGCTGGCCGTCGCGCTGGCCGCGAGCTTTATTCCCGCGTATCGCGCCACCCGCATCGATCCCATGGAAGCCCTGCGCTATGAGTAGCCGTTTTGGGATGGCAGCCGCCGGGTAGAAGAACCCTAACCAGAGCGCCACCCTTCCCGGTGGCGGGCGGCACTTGGCATTCCCCACCGGCCATTGGTCCCGCTAATGGTCCTTACGGGCATCCGGCTAAGAATCGGCTCATCCCCGCCAGAAATCGTTTTCCACAGTTTTTCCACAGGTATCTTGTAACGGTCATTGACTTTGCACACAGCAGAGTTCTACCAATGGCGGCCCTACGAGGATGGACCACTAATCAAGTGGTTGGAGATGTGTGTGCAAAAAATCCAGTCAACGAAAACACTTTGGAAGCAATGCCGTTTCGCCATCTCGACTTTTCTGGCCGCGGTCCTGATGGTTTCTCTGGCAACCGCGGCATCACCCGGTCAGTGGCAATTTGTCACCACGCCGGCACCAACGCCCTACTTGGACGTCATGCTGCTCATGCCGGACGGGTCGGTGATGGCCCTGTCAGCCAATGACAACCAAACCTGGGTCAAGCTGACCCCGGACATCCACGGCAGCTACGTGAACGGTACCTGGAGCACCGTGGGCAAGATGAACATTCCCCGGCTCTACTTCGCCTCCCAGGTACTGCCCGACGGTCGCGTCTGGGTGGCCGGCGGCGAGTATACCGGTCCCTACTACGACGCCAATATCGCCGGCAGCGGCGAAATTTACGACCCAACCACCAACACCTGGACGTGGACGGCGAATTTTCCCATCTGCCAGCCGGCAACGGCGACGA
This sequence comes from Terriglobales bacterium, assembly GCA_035763305.1. Taxonomy (GTDB): domain Bacteria; phylum Acidobacteriota; class Terriglobia; order Terriglobales; family Acidobacteriaceae; genus DASUBK01. Next base: position 3,007 of record DASUBK010000007.1, read on the forward strand.
ATCCGACTGGGGCTCGCACCGTCAATGTCACGTCGGATGTGGTTCTGACTTCCGGCTCCGCGGTGGTGACCGGCATCTACTCCACCGATCGCATCAAGGCCGGGTGGACCCTTACCGCCAGCAGCGGCATCCCCGCTGGAACCACGGTGGTATCGGTGGATTCCCCGACCCAGGTGACGATCAGCAACACCGCCACTGCTTCGGGTCTGGTACCCGCGGCGCGTTTCCGCGGGCCGACGACGACCTGTATCGGCGATGAGCCATCGGAGCTGCTGCCCGACCACAATATCCTGGTCGGCAGTATCTTCGCTGCGACTCCGTATACGTATTCCCCCGCGACCAATACCTGGAGCCCGTCGGCCACCAAGTTCTACGCCGATCGCAGCGACGAAGAAGGCTGGGCCAAGCTGGATGACGGCCGCATCCTGACCTATGACCTGTTCAAGACCATTCCCAACGGCGCCGGATACGCCGAGTTGTACGACCCGGCCAGCAATTCCTGGTCGCCCATCTCGCCCGCCGATGGCACCGCCAACGGCAGCCTGCCGGTGCTGAGCAGCGGCGCGCTGGGCTTCGAACTGGGGCCGCTCATCCGCCTCCAGGACAGCCGGATGATGGTGGTGGGCGCCAATCAACACACCGCTTTCTACACGCCATCCACCAACACCTGGGCCGCGGGTCCGGACATGCTCGCGCCCCTCAGCAATCAGTTCGGTACCATCAACAACGCGTTCTACGGCGCCGATGATGCCCCGGCGGCGGAACTGCCCAATGGGCACGTGATTATCGGAGCCGACGCCGGACCGAATCCCGTGGTTCTGTCCAGCAACACCACTGCCGGTTCTGCGGTCGTGACCGTCCCAACGACGGCCGGGCTGCAGGAAGGCTGGGGAGCTTCCGGCGCCGCGCTGAATTCGGGCTCCCGGATCGCCAGTGTGGACAGCCCGACGCAGATCACCCTGAACAAGACCGCAAAAACCACCGCCACTTCGAACCTGACCTTCGGCGGCGTGTTCAGCCAACCGATGCTGCTATTCGATTTCAATCCGAATAACGGCACGATGACCCCGATGAACGTTCCCGACCCCAACCTGCCTTTCATTCCGGCGTTCATCACCCGCATGCTGGTGCTGCCCACGGGCCAGTTGATGTTCGTGGATTCGTCCAACCAGCCGCTGGTGTACACCGGCAACGGGGCGGCGCCGTTTGATTCCTATCTCCCAACCATCACGGGAGTGACGGCGAACGGAGGCGGCTCTTACACCCTGACCGGCACGCAGTTGAATGGCCAGTCTGCCGGCGCAGCCTATGGCGACGACGCGCAGATGAACGAGAACTATCCCATCGTTCGCCTGCAAACCGCGAATCCGAAAAACGGAATCTGCAGTCCGGGCGCAGCGAATTGCCGGGTCTACTACGCGCGCACCAGCAACTGGAGTTCGGTGGCCGTGGGCGGTGGAAGCACACCGCAGACGGTGAACTTCACCCTGCCGGCCGGCATTCCCTCAGGCTCGTATTTGCTGGAGGTCATTGGCGCCGGCATTCCGTCGGCGCCGGTTAACTTCGTGGTGCCGTAAACAAGCAGGGCTGCGGAAGTAGCCCAGAAACAATCGGGACGCAGAGCGACATAGGATCTCCGCTTCTGCGTCCCGATTTTTTTCGATGGCCTATCTGAATCGCCGACGGCCGACCGCCGATACCCGGCAGCCTTCAGCAACAACTCTGATTGACTAACCGCTGCCCGCCCAGTAACATCCCGCCCGCTTCTGTTAGCTCTGGTTTCCCCCGGAGGTTAATATTATGAAACGAGCCGCCTGGACCGGCTTGGTCCTCTTTCTCTGCGCCGCGGCGCTGTGGGCGCAGGGCGTCACTCCCGAAACTTATAGCCAGTTGAAGTTCCGCTACATCGGGCCGGTGGGCAACCGCACCGACGCGGTGGCCGGCGTGCCCGGCGATCCCAATATCTGGTACGTGGGCGCGGCCTCGGGCGGCATCTTCAAATCCACCGACGGCGGCATCCACTGGGAGCCGATCTTCGATTCCCAGCCGGTGTCCTCCATCGGCGCGCTCGCCGTCGCCGCCACCGACGCCAACATCGTCTGGGCCGGCACCGGCGAATCCTTTATCCGCAGCCATATTTCCCTCGGCAACGGCGTCTACAAGTCCACCGACGCCGGCAAGACCTGGAGCTACATGGGCCTGGAAAAGACCGGGCGCATCGCGCGGGTCGAGATCGATCCCCACAACCCCGACAACGTGGTGGTCTGCGCCCTGGGCACCGCCTACGGACCGCAGCAGGAGCGCGGCGTTTACCGCACCACCGACGGCGGCAAGAACTGGAACCGCACCCTGTTCGTCGACGAGAACACCGGCTGCTCCGACCTGGGCGTCGATCCCAACAACTTCCGCGTGCAGTACGCCGGCATGTGGCAGATCGAGATCCACACCTACGGCCGCGTCAGCGGCGGGCCCAGCAGCGCGCTCTACAAGTCCACCGACGGCGGCGCGACCTGGAAGAAGCTGGAAGGCCACGGCCTGCCGCATCCGCCCGTCGGGCGTATCGCGGTGCGCGTGGCGCAGAAGGACTCGCGCCGCGTGTACGCGCTGATCGAGACCGGCGACGGCGTGCCCTTTGAAGGCAAGCCCACGCAGATGGGCTCGCTGTGGCGCTCCGACGACGGCGGCGACAGCTGGCAGATGATCAATGCCGACCGCCAGATCCGCGGCCGCACCGCCTACTACACGCGCATGGAAATCGCGCCCGACAACGAGAACGAAGTCCACTTCTTCTCCGCCGCCTACTCCCGCACCGAGGACGGCGGCAAGTCGCTGCTGCAGATCGGATTCGGCGGCATGCCCGGCGGCGACAATCACGAAGGCTGGATCGATCCCACCAACGGCGACCGCATGGCGGTGGTCAACGACGGCGGCGTCGCCATCACCGTCAACCGCGGCAAGAGCTGGAACCGCATCCAGTTGCCTATCGCCCAGGTGTACCACGTCACCACCGACGACCAGATTCCCTACAACGTCTACGGCAACCGCCAGGACGGCCCGGATTATCGCGGTCCCAGCAACAGCCGCGGATTCGGCGGCTTCTTCGGCGGCGGCATCTCGCGCGCCGAATGGCACAGCCTGACCGGCGGCGAGAGCGGCTTCGCCGTTCCCGACCCGGTGGACAACAACATCATCTGGACCAGCGGCACCGGCTCGGGCAGCGTCGGCGGCGCCGTCTTCCGCTTCGACGAGCGCACCAAGCAGTCGCGCGCCGTCGAGGTCTGGCCGGAAAACGTCTCCGGCAACACCGCGGCCGAGGTGAAGTACCGCTTCAACTGGGAGTTCCCGGTCACCATCTCGCCCCATGACCACAACAAGGTGTATGTCGGCAGCCAGTACGTGCACATGACCACCGACGGCGGCAATTCCTGGCAGATCATCAGCCCCGACCTGACGCGCAACGACAAGTCGAAGATGGGCAGCTCCGGCGGCCTTACCCCCGACAACATCGGCGTCGAGTACGCGGGCGTGGTCTTCGCCATCTCCGAGTCGCCGAAAGAAGCGGGCGTGATCTGGGCCGGCACCAACGACGGCCTGGTGCAGGTCACCCGCGACGGCGGCAAGAACTGGACCAACGTCACCAAGAACATTCCCAACCTGCCGGAGTGGCTCACGGTCAGCAACATCGAAGCCTCGCGCTACGACTCCGGCACCGCTTACATCTCCGTCGATGGCCACCAGATGGACAACCGCGATCCGTTCATCTACAAGACCACCGACTACGGCAAGACCTGGACCCAGATCACCAACGGCATCACGCACTCCATGCTCAGCTACGTGCATTGCGTGCGCGAAGACCCGGTGCGCAAGGGCCTGCTCTACGCCGGAACCGAGAACGGCCTCTACGTCTCCTTCAACGACGGCAAGGACTGGCAGGCGCTGCAGAACAACCTGCCGCACGCGCCGGTGTACTGGATCACCGTGCAGGAGCGCTTCCACGACCTGGTGCTGGCGACCTACGGCCGCGGCTTCTGGATCCTGGACGACATCACGCCCCTGCAGCAGGCGTCGCCGGAGGTAATGTCGCACGCGGCGCACCTGTTCCCGCCGCGCGACACCTACCGCTTCCGCCCCATCGAGAACCCGGCGTCGGTGTCCTACGATCCCACCGCGGGGCAGAACCCGCCCTACGGCGCTCCCCTCGACTTCTATCTGAAGAGCAAGCCCGGGGAGAAGGACAAGGTGCACATCGTGATCAGCGACGCCTCCGGCGCGGTGATTCGCGACATCAACTGCAACCCGCAGAAAGGCGAGCACGGCGAGGAGCAGAGCGAGGAAGAAGCGTTCTTCCGCGGTCCGGCAGCGCGCTGCTCGGCGGCGGCGGGCTTCAACCGCTTCTGGTGGGACCTGCGCTCCGAACCCAGCAAGCAGATCAAGCTGCGCACCATGCCGATGTACGGCGTGGAAGTACCGCTGGGGAAAGACGGCACCCGTAACGCACCTCCGGGAGGACGGATTTCTATCCTCGAGCCGCCCGGCGCCTACACCGTCAAGCTGACGGTGAACGGTGAGACTTCCACCCAGTCGCTCAAGGTGCTGAAGGACCCGCACTCCGCCGGCAGCGAGGCCGACATCGCCGCGCAGACCAAGCTGGTCACGCAACTGCGCGACCAACTGAACGACATCGCCGACAGCGTGGCGCAGATCGAATCCATGAAGGTCCAACTCGCCGGCATGCGCAAGGAAGTCGGGACGGAAGAAGTCTCGGCGCCCGTGCGCGACGCGGCGGAGAAGATGACCGGCCAGCTGACCGACATCGAGGGCAAAGTGCTGCAGCTGAAACTCAGCGGGCGCGGGCAGGATGACGTGCGCTGGGCGCCGATGCTGGCCGACAAGATCAACTATCTTGCCGACCAGCTCACCAATGCGGACTTCCCGCCGACCACGCAGCAGCAGGCTGTGGCCGATGAACTCACCAAGCAGGAGCAGGCTTTCGAAAACGATCTCGACCTGTTCAACTCCAAGGACGTGGTGGCATTCAACGGCCTGCTGCGCGAGCGCAACGCGTCGTACCTCATCGTGCAGCAGAAGAAGACGCAGCGGAGCAACGCCGCCGCCAAGTAAGCCGAATGACGTAGGTGCAGGCGCCCTCGCCTGCACGCGCGAGCGCAGCTCGCGTGATTTTGAACTCCGGGGCGAAGCTGCTATGCTTCGCCCCGATTTTTGTGTCCTTCGTGCTACCTTCGTGTCCTTCGTGTGAACCGGCCCTGCCAGCGTGAGAAGAGGTCTATGCGCAACCGAATCGCCTGTCTGTTCTTCGCCGCCTTCCTCGCCGTCCCCGTCTGTGCCCAGCAGCGTACCGAACTGTCGACCGAGCAGATCGCCAAGCGCAACGCGGTGGAAAAAGAGCTCGAATCCGTCGCCATCATCGAGCGCAAGCTCATGATCCCCATGCGCGACGGCAAGCGCATGGCCGCCGACGTCTATCGCCCCAAAGACACCTCGAAGAAGTACCCCACCATTTTTGTGCGCACGCCCTACAACTTCAATTACTGGGATGTGCGCGACGGCGTGCCCCGCGATCTGTCCACCGAACTCGACGCGGTCAAGCGTGGCTACGCCTATGTCGAGATGGAAGAGCGCGGCCACTTTTTCTCCGAGGGCGATTACGACATCCTCGGCCCGCCGCTGACCGACGGCTTCGACGAGATCAAGTGGATGTCGTCGCAGCCCTGGTCCAACGGCAAGGTCGGCCTGATCGGCTGCTCGTCCACCGCGGAGTGGCAGATGGGCGTGGCCTCCACCGCGCCGCCGGGCCTGACCACCTTCATCCCGCAAGGCTTTGGCGCCGGCGTCGGCCGCGTCGCGCCCTACTTCGAGCAGGGCAACTGGTATCGCGGGGGCGCGGTGCAGATGCTGTTCATCGCCTGGCTCTACGGCGAGCAGAACACCGTGCGCCCGATGTTCCCGCCCCACACCTCGCAGCAGGACCTGGTGCGCGCCTCGCGCGAGTTCGACCTGGCGCAGCAGTTGCCGCCCGTGGACTGGTCCCAGGCGCTGCGCCACCTGCCGGAAAAAGACATCATCGAGGCGGCCGGCGGGCCGCACGGCATCTTCGCCGACCAGGAGCCGGTACCGACCGGCGGCGCCATGATCGAGCGCGCGCCCAACGACCCCGCGTGGTACAAGGGCGGCCTGTGGCACGACAACATGCCCATCAACCTGCCCGGCTTCTGGTTCATGTCGTGGTACGACGTGTCCGTCGGTCCCAACCTTGCCGCCTACAACTTCGTGCGCAAGAACGCCAGAGGCGAGGCCGCCGACGAGCAGTACGCGGTCATCGCTCCCACCCTGCACTGTTCCTACAAGCGCGCCACCGAAGACACGGTGGTCGGCGAGCGCCACGTCGGCGACGCCCGCCTCGATTACGACTCGCTCACCTACGGCTGGTTCGACTACTTCTTGAAGGGCGAGGACAACCACGTCCTGCACTCCATGCCCAAGGTCCGCTACTACACCATGGGCCTGAACAAGTGGCAGAGTTCCGACACCTGGCCGCCGCAGGGCGCGCAGCCCATGACCTTTTATTTATCGAGCGGCGGGCGGGCGAACTCGCTGCATGGCGACGGTATGCTCAGCGCCGCTGCGCCGGCGGCCGACGCGCCCGACAAGTTCACCTACGATCCCATGAACCCGGTACCGTCGCACGGCGGCAACGTCTGCTGTACCGGCAATGCGGTGCAGGGCGGCGCCTGGGATCAGCGGGGCATGGAAGCGCGCAACGACATTCTTGTGTACACCAGCGAGCCGCTGAAGGAGGGCATCGAGTTGAGCGGTCCGATCGAGGCAACGCTCTATGTCTCCACCGACGTCAAGGACACCGATGTAACCGTGAAACTGATCGACGTCTATCCCGGCGACGGCCCCGCGTACAACCTCGACGAAACCATCCAGCGCCTGCGCTATCGCAATGGCTACGACAAGCCGCTGGTGTGGATGGAGCCGGGCAAGGTGGCGAAGGTTACCCTGTCGCCGATGAATACCAGCAACTACTTTCCCGCCGGCCATCGCATTCGCATCGAGGTCTCGAGCAGCAACTTCCCGCGCTTTGACCGCAACCTGAATACCGGCGGCAACAACTACGACGAGACGAAAGGGGTGGTGGCGCACACCGAAATCCACCACTCCGGGGAATTCCCCTCGCAAGTGACGATCACCGTGGTGAAGCACGGCACAGCGGCGATGAAGTAGCCGCATCGAATTGAATGTTGGACCGCGCGCGACCTCGCGCGCAACTTTAACCAGACCGAAAACACGTAGCGGCAGGCGCGCTCGCCTGCCGCTCCATGCTTGCGATTCAATTCCCCTTACTGCGGCCTTCTTCCGTGCGAGCTGCGCGCCCCTCCGCCATCATGCGACGGAGCCGACGAATGCGAGGGCGCGCTCATCCGCGGCGAAGACGACGGACGCGACCCGCCGCCGCCGTAACCGCCCGACCCCCGCGACGGCATCGACGGCCGCTCGATCCCACGCGATGGAGACGAGGACCGTGCGCCGGCCCAGTCTCCCGAAGAGCGCGACGGCATCGATTCAGGCCGCCCCATTCCCCGCGCCCCCGACCACGGCCGGCTCTCCGCCTGCGGTCTCGGCGCCGGACGCACCTCGCCCGTGGGACGCGGAACGTTCATGCGCGGGCTCTGCGGCGCCTGCGACGGGCGGTCGATGCTTCGATCAGGACGCGGCATGCCTCCGCGCGGCGCCACGTCGGGAACCGTGCTCCGGCCCGCGCTGTTGCTGGGCCGCGGCGCTTCCTCGCGCGGCGGACGAGGCACACGCCCCAGATCCGCTGCCGCCGGCCGCGACGGCCGCGAGTCGACCGCATCCGGAGTCCGCATCGGCGGACGCGGCACCCGGCCGGCTGCTGCCGCCGGTCCGGAGGAGCGAGCACCAGGCTCGTTCGCATCGGGCGTTCTCATCGGCGGGCGCGGAACCTCGCGCGCTGCTCGACCGGGATTGCCCGCCGACATGGGCGTGCGCTCGCCGATCGTCGGCCGCTCCGGACGCGCGTTCGCTTCGGTCGCATCACGCATGGGAGGACGCGGCACCGCATGCCGCCCGTTGCCGGCGTCAATTGCCCCGACGCGATTGCGCTCCGGCCCTTGCTGCATCGGCATCGGCCCGCGGCCTTCATCAGGACGATTCACCGGCCCGCGCGCCTCCGCCGCCGAGCGCGGAACGCTCATTCCGCCGCGCCGTTCGAACGATGGCGGCGCTGCAGCGGCGATGTCGCGCCGCGGCCCCAGCCGGCTGTCGCGCGATGGCGTGAGATCCGGATTGTGCAGCACGCGCGCCTGGCGCATGTCGGGTCCTCGCACCACGTGGTTCGACACCGACCTCGAGTTGATGACCGTGTCGCGCGGCACCACCGTCGCTGCCCGGCTCTCGTGCGCGTACACATGGCGGTAGCGATCCTCGTGCCCGTAGTAGTTGTTAGTGATGTAAGTGATATTGGTGATGCGCGTGTTGTTGATGTTCACGTTGCGGAAATATCCGCGGCTATAGCGGTACGACGGCCAGTACGGCTCACCCCAGCCCAGGGGGAACCAGCCCACGCCGCCGCCGATCCCGAACCCGACACCCCAGTGCCGGCCGCCGACCCAGGCCACCAGCGCGGGCGCGTAGTACGGCCGCGCGTATACCGGCCCCGGGCACCACGCCCAGTAGTCGTGGGCATAAATCCAGCGGCCGTAGTGGAAGGGAGCGAAGCCCCAGGGCGCGTCGTCCACCCAGGTCCAGCCCCAGGGGCTGACCCATACCCAGTGCCCGTAGCGGTACGGCGCCCATCCCACCACCACCACCGGGCGCCACACGTAGCCGTAGGGCGCGATGTACACCCAGCTTCCGTAGTCGTCGAGGTCCTCGTAGCCGACGGTTCCGCGGGATACGTAAACCAGCGAGCGGGCATGGTCTTCGCGATCGTCGCGCACGCGGCACCAGTCATCGAAGCCGTCATACTGCGGCTCGGCCAGCGCGGTGTGCACCAGGGTCTTGTCCCCGGAAAACTGCATCAGCTCGCGCGAGTGGATGCGCACCCCGGGACCCTTGCCGGTCGCTTCGCCTTCGCCCTTCCACACCGTGACGCGAGTCGTATCGGCGTTGGGGTCCACGTCGAAGCGGTAGCTGCCCGACTTGAGCACGGTGAAGGCGAGGTTGGGAGTATCCACCTCGTAGATTTCGCCGTCGTACAGGTGGGCGACGCGCAGGTTGAGCACGCCCTGATAGATCTCCACCTGGACGGAGTTGTCGCCCACATTATTCAGGGTGACGCTGGTCTCGCTGTCCATGCGCAGGGCCGCGGTACCGAGGCTGAGCTCGGCGCGCGAGTCCTTGTCGGTCCATACGCGGTCGTTGCTGGTCAGCGGCCGGTTGACCGTCGCCGCCACCCATTGTTCGACCCCGCCGGGCTGGATGGAAACTTGCCCGCTGAGGTACTTTACGCGCACGGCGCGCGACGGCGCATCGTCGCCGGCGAACGCCGCGGTGGACACCACTGTGAGCGCGAGCAGAAGAAGCGCAAACCGCCGAAGGCTCTTCATAAGCCATCTCCTGCGGGGGGCGCGGTTGCTAGGGGAGGAAGTCGCCGCCCGGAGACTCCCCGCACTACTGCCAACCCCGTAACCCGCCAACAGTTGCTCTCCGTTCCGGCTTCTTAAGTAAGTGGTTACTTAACTCGGAGTTCCGGGCCAAGGGGAAGTACGGCGGCGGTCCTGCCGCGGACCAGACCCCTGTCAGATGTCCTCTCATTCTGAGAGCGCCCGGAGGAATGCGAAGGATAATTAGAAAGTAACGGCGGCGCCACCCCCTTGCCTGCGCATGTTGAAAATACAGGGACTTAGCTCAGGTATACCTGGAAACTCCCAGTACTCGCATTGTCCAAGAGCGAGGGCCTCCCGACGCACACAAATACGTCCACCCGAAAACAGCTTAGTTGAAGGGCGGGGAGCAAGTCTGTGATGCCGGGGAGATATTTTTTGCGGCAGTGCCTAGTTGGGAAGGGACTGCGCTGGAGCACAGGAGCCACAAGATCCCGCGACTGCGCGCCTCCGGCGCTCTGCTCGGGAGGACACATCCGCCGACACGGGAAATCAGCGCGGCGCCATCAATTGGTTCAAATCCGCATAGGGCAACTGGTCGGCGAACATCGCGGCCAGATCTTCCTGCCTGGCGGTGGAAGCGATCCTGCGGAGCATGGCCATCGCCGCCCGGTACGGCCCCGAGCCGGTGCTGATGCGGCGCACGCCGGCATCGAAGAGTTGGCGCAACGGCGGCGCTTTGGGCGTGGCCAGGATGTTGATCGGTCCCGGACTGTGGCGCAGCAGGCGCTGGATGAGGGCCAGGTCCACCAGGCCGGGAACGAAGACGCAGTCGGCGCCAGCGGCGCGAAATGCCTTGGTTCGCCGTACCGCCTCGTCGTAGTCGTTGCTTTCCGGGCAGCCGGGGTGGAGATAGACGTCGGTGCGAGCGTTGATCACCAGCGGGACGCCTGCAGCGGCGCCTGCTTCGCGAAGAGCACGGATTTTGGCGACCTGCCGCTCGAGCGGGACGAATTTTTCGTTTTCCACGTCTTCCAGGTTCAGGCCGACTGCTCCGGCCGCCAGCATCGCGCGGACCGTGTCAGCCATCGCTTCGGGCGTGCTGCCGTAGCCCGCTTCCATGTCGGCGGTCACCGGAACCTTCACCGCGGCGGCGATGCGCGCCACCACCGCAAGCATCTCGTCGCGCCGGATCTGCTGGCCGTCGGCGTAGCCCAGCGCGTTGGCGATGGCCGCACTCGAAGTGGCCAGCGCCGGATATCCCAGTTCCTCCACGATGCGCGCGCCGGCGACGTCCCAGACGTTGATCAGCAGCAGCGGCGGCCCGCTCCGGTGAAGTGCTCGCAAGGTTTCAG
>DASUBK010000008.1:0-4046 GCA_035763305.1 Terriglobales bacterium
CTATCACGAGCAGGTGAAGGTCACGCCCTCGTCGACGTTGCTGTTCCGCATCGAAGACGGGCAGCGGCGGGTGATTCACCGCTCTAACGGCGACTTCGTTTGCGGCGAACGCAAGATTCCCCGCGAGCAGCTGCTGGCCGACATTGGGCAGCACCCGGAAAATTACAGCGCCAACGTGCTGCTGCGCCCGGTGGTGCAGGATTTCCTGCTGCCGAACCTGGCCTACATCGGCGGCCCCGCCGAGGTGGCCTACTTCGCCCAGGGCGCGGTGGTGTACGAACACATCCTGGGGCGGGTGACGCCGGTGCTGCCGCGCTTCAGCGCCAGCATCGTGGACTCCCGCGCGCAACGCCACCTGGCGCGCTATCACCTGCAGCTCACCGACCTGTTCCACGGCCCGGAGCGCCTGCGCGACATGCTCGCCTTGCGCAGCCTGCCCGAGGACCTGCAATTGAAGTTCGACCGCGCCGCCGAGGCGGTGGAGGGCTCGCTGCACTCCATCCGCACCAGCCTGAGCACGCTCGATCCCACGCTGGTGGAGGCGGCCTCCAAGGCGGGATCGAAGATGCTCTACCAGCTTCGGCGCCTGGGCATGCGCGCGGCCCACGCGGAGCTGCGCAAGAGCGGCGAGATCAGCCGCCACGCCGACGAGTTAAGCACGGCGCTCTTCCCGGAGAAGGGCCTGCAGGAACGGCATGTCGCGGGGATCTGCTACGTGGGACGCTACGGCCGGCAACTGCTCGCCGACCTGAAACCGCTGGCGCAGGCGGCTTGTCCGGATCACAAGGTGGTGTACGTCTAATTGGGTGAAATGGTGATTTTGTGATTGGCACGACTGCTCGATACCAGTCCAATCACCCAATCACCAATTCACCCAATCAGGAAATCGCTTTAGGGGTATGATCGAGAAACCATGGCCAAACCAGCTCCAGCCTTTGAAGTGACCTGTCCCTGCTGCGGTGCGGTGATGAAGGTGGATTCCGCCACCAAGGCGGTGATCTCCCACACCGCGCCGGTCAAGCCGAAAACCTTCAACGACTTCGAGGAAGCCGCCAAGGCGATGCGCGAGCAGGAAGGGCGCAAGGAGAGCATCTTCCGCCAGTCGGTGGAGGCGCAGAAGCACTCCGCCGACCTGCTGGAAAAGAAGTTCCAGGAGGCCATGCGCAAGGCCAAGGAAGCGCCCGACTCCGGCCCGCAGATCCGCGACTTCGATCTCGATTAGTTTCAGTTTCAGTTTCGGTTTCAGTGGTCCGCTGAAACTGAAACTGAAACTGAAACCCCATGCGCCCGCTCCTGCTTGGCCATCGCGGCGCCCGCCGCAGCTCTCCGGAAAACACCCTCGCCGCCTTCCAGCGCGCCCTCGACCATGGCTGCGACGGCTTCGAATTCGACCTGCGGCAGAGCTCCGACGCGCACTGCGTGGTCTGCCACGATCCCAAGCTGGCCGGTCGTGTCGTGGAGCGATCCACCTATGACAGCCTGCTCGCGGCGCACCGCCGGCGCAATCCTGGCTGCCGCGAGGATGAATGTCCTACGCTGCTCGACGTCGTCCTGCAGAAATTCTCCGCGGCATTCCTCGATGTGGAATTGAAGGTAGGCGGGATTGAAGAAGCGGTCCTGCGGCTGCTGCGCGCCCATCCTCCGCGCCGCTTCCTCGTGTCATCGTTCCTGCCCGAGGTTATCGCGCGCTGCCGCGAACTGGATCCGTCGTTGCCGCTGGGTTTGATCTGCGAGGACCGCAAGCAACTGGCGCGCTGGGAGAAACTGCCCATCCAGGCCGTCTTCGCGCACCGCAAGCTGGTAACCCGCGAGCTTGTGAGCGAACTGCATGCCGCCGGTCAGCAGGTATTTGTGTGGACGGTCAACGACGAACGGGAAATGCGCCGCCTGGCGGAGCTGGGAGTTGCGGGAATTATCTCCGACGACTCGGAACTGCTGGGGAAGGTATTCACGTAGCCGCAGGCGCCCTCGCCTGCGGAAAAGCCGGAGAAACTCACGTAGCCGCAGGTGCCCTCGCCTGCGGAAACCTGGGCGTGGGCCCTACGCGGGACGCCGCAGCGGCGCAGGCAGATAATCATTGAACAGCATCTGCGCCCGCTCGATCTCGAACAACTCCGCCTCGGCGTACACCTGGGCCTCGCTCCAGCCCAGAAACGCGCCCAGCCGCCGGGTAGCTTCCCGCGTCGCCTCGCGCGACCACCATCCTGCCAGCGCCACCGGCACGCGGCGCAGCAACACGTCGCTGAGGTGCACCGCATGTTCGTGCCGCAGTGCGTGAACGGCTTCGGCGACAATGTGCGCGGTGCCGTCGCACAAAGGCTCGCGCAACGCCGGATCCGCAGCCGCCAGGTGGGCGATCTCCGCCGCCGCCGGGCCGTGCCATTCCACCAGCGCCTTCGCGGCCTCGATGGGCAGCCCCGAACCGGCAGCCACTTCGACCGTCCAGCCATCCGCCGCCTCAGTCGCCGCTGCCGGCAGGTACACCACCCCGCGCGGCTCACTGACTCGCAATCCGATGCGCCGCGCTACCTCGCGTGCCAGGCTCGCGGCCGTGGTCAGCTTGCCGCCGATGAGAGAAATCATGCCGCGCGCGCCTTCCGGCGTGTGGTCATGCACGATATGCCGGCGCGTCACCTGGGCCGGTGTATGTCCGGGGACAAAGGGCAGCGGCCGCACCCCGGCGTAGGCGTACAACATATCGTCGCGCCCCACGCGCGCCCCGGGGAAGAAGCGGTGCAGCCAGCCGAACAGGTATTCCATCTCGCGCTCCGAGGGCTGGACGCGGGAGGGATCGTTGTCGTCGGGAACCTCGGTGGTCCCCAGCAGGATCTGCCCATTCCACGGCACCAGGAAGATGGGCCGGCCGTCGGTAGCCTCGCCGTAAACCGCCGCCGCCGGCGCGCCACGGAAAGCGGGGAGCACCACGTGCGTGCCGCGAATCCCGCCGATCAGCGTTCGCGTCCGGGTCAGCCCCGCGGCCTGGCAGACGCGGTCCACCCAGGGGCCGCTGGCATTGATGATCCACGGCGCCTGCACCTCGAACTCATCGCCGCTGAGCAGATCGCGCAGCAGCAGGCCGCGCACGGATCCGCACACAATTCGCACATCCAGCGCCTGGGTGTAGTTGCGCGCTTCCAGGCCGCCGGCGCAGGCGTCCACCAGCCAATCCGCGACCAGGCGCTCGGGGAATTCGCACTGCGCGTCTTCGTAGCGGAAGATCGACCAGCGGTCGGAACTGCCCAGCAGCGAATCCAGGTGCGCTCCGTTGCGGATGTCTTCCGCGAAACGGCCGCCCATGCGGCGGTAGAGCCACAGGCCGAGGCGGATTTCCAGCGGGCTGCGGCGCGATCCCGGCCCGATGGGCAGCAGGAACTCCAGCGGCCGCACCAGGTGCGGATTTTCGGCGGCCAGGCGCGCGCGTTCGTGCAGCGACTCGCGGACCAGCCCCACTTCGCCATGCTCCAGGTAGCGCAGTCCCCCGTGGATAATCCGGGTGGCGCGGCTGGTGGTGCCGGAGGCGAAATCGGCTTGATCGACCAGCAACGTGCGGCGGCCTGCGCGGACACACTCCCGCGCGATGGCGACGCCGTTAATGCCGCCGCCGATTACGACTACATCGAACGCGGCCCCGTCGAGGGAGGCCCGGCAATGGGAGTACCCGCCCATCTGTCTATTTAGATGCAGAGTGGCTGCGGGTGCTACGCCTTTCGTCCACGAAGCCGGTGGGCAATGGTTACGAAAGTTTGCCGCCAGACCGGCCGAAAGCCGCTACTGCTCTCGATTTCCGGCCATTGCCTGCGAACTCGCGCAGAAAGCGCGCCATCTGACAGGGTGTGCGTGAACTTGGGCCCCAAAAGCTGCTGCTGACGCTGCTTGCGGCCGTACTGGCCGCACTTGCTTCCTGCGGCGGCAATGCCGGATCGACGTCGAGCCATCCTTCCTCCGCCACCGCGGCTTACGACGTCTGCAACTGCACTTCGACCGAGAGCGACGCCGCCGACTATCGCCACTCGGCCAAGCACGTTCCTTTGCCCGACACCACGCCG
>DASUBK010000009.1:0-5716 GCA_035763305.1 Terriglobales bacterium
CAACCGATAACTGGCGACCGGCGACTGGCGACTGGCGACCGGCAACCGATAACTGGCGACCGGCAACTGACAACTGAGACCTGAATGAACGACGAGATCATCGAGCGCGCACCGCTCGCCTACGAGAATCCCAAGTTCCTCAACAGCCCCGACGCGCGCGTCCTGCGCATCCTGGCAGAGTATTCCGAGCCGCTGGCGCGCTTCCGCCGCGAGCGCATCCAAGACACGGTGGTGTTCTTCGGTTCGGCGCGCTTTCACAGCCGCACCTCCGCCCAGGAGGCCCTGGACCTGCTGGAGAAGCCGGGCTCGCGGGCGCTGGCGCCGCGCGACCAGCAGGAGAAGGTGAAGCGGGCGCGCGCCGCGGTGGAGATGGCGCGCTACTACGAAGACGCTCGCCGGCTCGCGTATCTCCTGGCCCAGTGGTCGATGGGCATCCAGGCCAAGCGCCACCGCTTCGTGGTCACCACCGGCGGCGGCCCGGGCATCATGGAGGCCGCCAATCTCGGCGCTCGCGAGGCCGGCGCCAAGACCGTCGGCCTCAATATCAAGCTGCCCTACGAGCAGATGCCCAACCGCTACATCACCCCGGCGCTGAATTTCGAGTTCCACTACTTCTTCATGCGCAAGCTGTGGTTCGCCTACCTCGCCAAGGCGCTGATCGTTTTCCCCGGCGGCTTCGGCACCTTCGACGAGCTGTTCGAAATCCTGACCCTGGCTCAAACCGAGAAGCTGGCCAAGAAGATTTTGGTAGTGATGTACGGCAGCGAGTACTGGAACAAGGTCGTCAACCTGCAGGCGATGGTGGACGACGGCGTGATCTCGCCTACCGACTACAACCTGTTCAAGATGGTAGATTCGCCGGAAGAAGGGTTCGAATACCTGAAAGACGGCCTGACCCGCTACCACCTGCAGCCGCAGGGTCCGCCGCAAAAAGGGCGAGCGCCGGAGATCGCGAAGACGAGATAGTTTCAGTTTCAGTTTCAGTTTCAGTTTCAGCACGCGAAGTTCCATGTGGAACCCCGGTTCTATGTTTGGCCGCAACTGACACTGAAACATCCTTATGCCGCCGGCCTTTCGATCTTGGGTGCGACCTTCTCCTTCGCTTCATGCTCGATGATGCGCGCCTCGTACTTTCCCCGCTTGAATTCCTGCCGCAGCCAGGCGTACAGGCTCATGTAGAAGTTGGCAACGTACACCAGCGCGAACAGCGAGATGAAGTATCCCCGCCAGTCGAGGTAGAGCAGCTTGTAGTGGGTCAGCGCGAGGAACACGGCCGAGACGTAGTGGCTGAAGCAATAGTGGCAAGTGAAGAGGTAGAAGAACTTGCGCCGCGCCCAGGAGCCCGGCTGCCGGCTCATGCGCAGGCAGTACTCGCGCGGCTCGCGAAAAATCTCCTCCTGGGTGATGGTCCACGAGATCGAGGCGATGGGAATCGCCAGGATCACCAGCCACACGACCTGCTCGCTCAAGGTCACGATGGTTGGATGGCGGGACGTTCTTAGTTGTTGGTTGTTCGTTGTTGGCTTTGAGCTCCGGTGTCGGTCGAGAGGTTGGGCCACAGTGGAAGCGCGGGCCTTCAGGCCCGAGAATCTCGCACCACGACGATCGGCTTTAGCCCCGGTGGAAGCAACGCGCAGATCCGCCGGCCTCCCCCAGCATCACAGCCGGGGCCTCCCGAACCTGCTATACATATTGGTTTCGCCTCCGACGGAGGAGCCATGTCATTCAAACCCGCATTCCTGCTCTTGGTTATCACTCTCTTCGCCGGCACCGTGGTCGCGCAGCAGACGCCGCCAAGTCCGCCCACCGTCGCCGAAGCGCAACGCTGGATGCAGCGCGCCGAGGCCGAACTGCTGGACGTCAACACCAAACAGAGCCGCGCCGACTGGGTGCAGGAAACCTACATCACCGACGACACCGAGGTCCTGTCCGCCGAAGCCAACGACCTGCTGATCGGCACCCAGACCCGGCTGATCGAAGAGTCCAAGCGCTTCAACGGCCTGCAGCTACCCCCGGAGCTGGCGCGGAAGATGCTGATCCTCAAGCTGTCGCTCACCCTGCCGGCGCCGTCGAACGCCGCCGAGCGCTCGCAGCTTACGCGCATCGCTGCCGCCCTCGACGGCGGTTACGGCCGCGCCAAGTACTGTCCGAAATCCGGCCCCTACGCCGGCCAGTGCCTCGGCCAGAGCGACATGGAGGCCGCCTTCGCCACCCAGCGCGATCCCGCCGTGCTGCGCGATCTGTGGATCGGCTGGCACAATCTCGGCGCGCAGCTGAAGCCGAATTACGAACAACTGGTCGCGCTTTCCAACAAGGGCGCGCGCGAGCTGGGCTTCCACGATACCGGCGCGCTGTGGCGTTCCGGCTACGACATGCCGCCCGACCAATTCACCGCCGAAACGCATCGCCTGTGGGAGGAGGTGCGGCCGCTCTACGAGTCGCTGCACGCTTACGTGCGCATGCGGCTGTCGCAGAAGTACGGCCCGCAGGTGGTTCCGCCCGACGGCATGATTCCCGCCGACCTGCTGGGCAACGTCTGGGGGCAGGAATGGGGCAACATCTACGACCTGGTCGCGCCGCCGGGCCTCGATAAGCCTGCGGTCGACCTGACCGACCTGCTGAAGAACAAGAACGTGCAGCCGCTGGACATGGTCCACTACGGCGAGAACTTCTATAAGTCGCTGGGCTTCGCGCCGCTGCCGAAGACTTTCTGGGAGCGCTCGCTGTTCGTCAAGCCCGCCGATCGCGATGTCATCTGCCACGCCAGCGCGTGGGACGTGGACAGCGTGGACGATCTGCGCCTGAAGATGTGCATCAAGGTCATGGGCGAGGACTTCATCACCATCCACCACGAACTCGGCCACAACTTCTACCAGCGCGCCTACAACCGCCAGCCGTTCCTCTTCCGCAACGGCGCCAACGACGGCTTCCACGAGGCCATCGGCGACACCATCGCGCTCAACATCACGCCCGAGTATCTGGTGAAGATCGGCCTGCTGAATGCCGCGCCGCCGCGTAGCGAAGCCTCCGACATCGGCCTGCTGCTCAAGCAGGGGCTGGACAAGATTGCCTTTCTGCCTTTCGGCCTCATGATCGACGAGTGGCGCTGGCGCGTTTTTTCCGGCGAAGTGCAGCCCGCCGACTACAACCAGGCGTGGTGGGAGCTGCGCGAGAAGTACGAAGGCGTGGCCCCGCCGGTGGCGCGACCGGCCGATGCCTTCGATCCCGGCGCCAAGTACCACATCCCGGCGAACTTTCCGTACATGCGTTATTTCCTGGCGCGCATCCTGCAATTCCAGTTCTATCGCGGGATGTGCCGCGCCGCGGGTTACACCGGCCCGCTGTACCAGTGCTCGGTCTACGGCAACAAGGCCGCGGGAGAGAAGCTGGCGAAGATGCTGGAGATGGGCCAGAGCCGTCCCTGGCCCGAGGCGCTCAAGGTGCTCACCGGCGAGGACCGCATGGACGCCAGCGCGATGATGGAATACTTCGCGCCCTTGAAGAAGTGGCTGGACGAGCAAACCAAGGGGCAGAAGATCGGGTGGACGGTGCCGGGCCGGTAGTTGTTGGTTCTTGGTTCTTAGTTGTTAGTTCTTGGTTGTTAGCTCTTTGTTGTTCGTTCGAAGTCGCTGGATGCTTCTCTACTACATCACGGACCGGCGTCAGTTTCCCGGCGATGATGCTGCACAACGCCGCCGCCTGCTGGACAAGATCGCCGAAGCCGCGGCCGCGGGCGTGGATTACATCCAGCTGCGCGAAAAAGACCTTTGCGCCCGGGAACTGCAATCGCTCGCCCGCGAAGCCGTTGCCGTCCTACGCCGTGTGCAGCCAGCCCCCAGCCGCCAGTCCCCAGCCCCTAAGCTGCTGATCAACTCCCGCGCTGACGTTGCTCTCGCCTGCGGCGCGGACGGCGTGCATCTGCGCTCCGACGATGTGTCACCGGCCGACGTGCGTGCGCTCTGGTCGAGCGCGATCTCCAGAATCCAGAAACTGGAAACCAGCAACCCTCTGCTCGCAGTGTCCTGCCACAGCATGCGCGAGGTGGCGCTGGCCGAATCGCAGGGCGCCGATTTTGTGGTTTTCGCGCCGGTGTTTGAAAAATCGGACGCTCCGGGCGTAGGACTGGCGGCCCTCCGCGAGGCCTGCCACCGCGCCGCTTTCCCCTCGCCGAATACCGAGGATCGCCGCGCGCCCTCGATGCCGGTGCTCGCGCTGGGCGGCATCACCGTGGAAAATGCCCGTGCCTGCGCGCAAGCGGGCGCCGCCGGCATCGCCGCCATCCGCCTCTTCCAGGAGAACGATATCGCCGCCATCGTTGCCGCCCTGAACCGGCCCAAAATCACGTAGCCGCGGGCGCCCTCGCCTGCGGGCCATTCGGCAATCGGCATTCGGCACTCGGCAATGTACAATCCTCGGCCATGTTCCGCCTGATCGCGCTGCTTCTCGCCTTCTGCCTCTCCGCCTGCGCCCAGGACCTCAACCTGCAGAAGCCTTCGCCCGTCGAGCCGTGCTCCACCGACGTTCCCGCTCCCTGCGCCGTCCCCGCCGCGGCCAAGCCCAAGGTCCGCGCCATTACCGCCTTCATCCGCATCGACACCCGCAACTACCAGTCGCAAGTGCAGAGCGCGCTGCAATTCCTGCGCGGCGCCAAGGCTGCGATCGAAAAGCAGGGCTACCAGGTCGAGGGCGTCCGCATCACCACCCAGCCCTTCACGGACTACACGCGCGGCATGTCGACTGACGAGGCGTTGCGCTTTTTCAAGGATTACGACGCGCTCGCCGTGAAGGAGAACTTCGACGCCAACCTCGGCCCAGCGGATGCAGGCCACGCCGACCTCCTGGCGCGCATCATCGCGCAGTCGAAGATCCTCGAAGGCAGCGTGCAGGTCGCTAACGCCAACGGCATTGATTGGGAAGCAGTGCACGCCGCAGCGGCAGTGATGAAGTATCTCGAGGACAATACCGCGCACAGCCAGGGCAACTTCAACTTCACGGCTTCCGCCGAGGTGCCGGAGTACACGCCCTTCTATCCCGCCTCCTGGCACAACGGGCCGGGCAAGAAGTTCGCGCTGGCGCTGGAGTCGGCCAACGTCATTGCCGGCGCCTTTGCGGGTTCTCACTCCATGACCGATCCCGGCGCGCTGATCACGCAGGCGCTCACGCCCGATGCGCAGGCCATTGAGAAGGCGGCCATGGCGGTCGCACAGCAAAGCGGCTGGGAGTATCGCGGCATTGACCTCTCGCCTGCGCCGCTGAAGGACATCTCCATCGGCGGCGCGATGGAAAAGATGATGGGCCACCGCCTGGGCGAAAGCGGCACCATGACCGCGGCCGCCGCCATCACCCGCGGCTTGAAGGCGGTGCCGGTGAAGCAGGCGGGCTACTCCGGGCTGATGATTCCCATCCTGGAGGATTCGCTGCTGGCGCAGCGCTGGGGCGAAGGCGCGTTCAGCATTGACGCGCTGCTCGCCTACTCGTCGGTGTGCGGCACCGGCCTTGACACCATTCCGCTGCCCGGCGACATCGCGCAAAGCCGGCTGGAAGCGATCATCGGCGATGTGGCGTCGCTGGCAGTGAAGTGGCACAAGCCGCTGGCGGCGCGCCTGCTGCCGGTGAAGGGCAAAGCTGCCGGCGAGCGCACCGAATTCGACGATCCGTTCCTGGTGAATACGACCATTCAGAAGATGCGGTAGCGGGTGTGGGTTGGCAGTCGCGT
>DASUBK010000010.1:0-4781 GCA_035763305.1 Terriglobales bacterium
ACTACACCGGCGGATACAGCGGCAGCCTGGATCCGACGAAAACCTGAGTTGCCGGGCCGAAGGCAAGCGGACGGGCGGGGAATCATCCTCGCCCGTTTTGCTTTTTTCCGGAGCGCCACCCCGTGCAGGTTTTCCCAAATCGGAAGCGGCTTCCCAATCGAGCGCAGCGGGGATGCCGGCGCGGAGGAATCTTGCTGTCGCCGGAGCACAGCGGGAGTAGATGAAGAGTTGGGGGGCGTGCCTTGCGATCATGCCATGCCCGAGTCCAAACCGTGAAGCGCCGCTGTGGGACCAAGCCGATGCCCTGGCCAACGTCGGCGGCGAGGCGGTGGTGCTGCGAGATACGGCGGAGGTCTTCGTGGCGGAATGTCCGAAGCTGGTGGCGTCGCTGCGCGAGTCGCTGGCGAAAGCGGATGCGGAGCGGTTCTCCGCCGGCGTGCATCGCCTGAAGGGGGCCGTGGGATGTCTGACCACAGGCCCGGTCTTCGACACCGTTCTCCGGCTCGAGCAACTGGCCGCGCGGCAGGACTTCGCCTCCGCCAAGCCGGTGGTACGCCAACTGGAGCAGGAGCTTGGGGGCCTGTGTCGCGAGCTCCGGGAATTCTGCCGGGTGAATCATGAAGTTGCTGGTCGCTGAAGACGAACCCGTCGGCCTTCACCTCCTGGCCAGGCTCTTCGAAAAGGAGTACGACCTGGAACTGGCTGATAACGGGGAAGACGCCTGGAGCATTCTGTCTCGCCCGGACGGACCGCGGCTGGCGGTGCTCGATTGGCAGATGCCCGGCATGCACGGCACGGACATCTGCCGGCGCGCGCGCCAGGAACTGCCCGAGCCGAGGTACCTGCTGCTGGTCACCGCCACCCGCAAGACCACCAAGGATGTGATCAGCGGATTCGGCGCCGGCGCCGACGATTACGTGCGCAAGCCATTCAACGCCGATGAACTGCGCGCGCGCGTGGCGGTCGGCCGCCGAGTGCTGGAACTGCAACAGTCGCTGGCCGACCGCGTC
Organism: Terriglobales bacterium; assembly: GCA_035763305.1. Classification (GTDB taxonomy): domain Bacteria; phylum Acidobacteriota; class Terriglobia; order Terriglobales; family Acidobacteriaceae; genus DASUBK01. The sequence goes on from DASUBK010000010.1 coordinate 1,011, forward strand.
GCCGAACTGCAGGATATGCTGGCGCGAGTGCAGACGCTGGAGGGCCTGCTGCCCATCTGCTCCTGGTGCAAGCGTATTCGCAACGACCAGAACTACTGGGAGCAGTTGGAGTCGTATCTGACCGAGCACTCCCAGGCGACGTTCACCCACGGCATCTGTCCCGAGTGCTGCGAGAAATTGCGCAGCGAGGGGAAATGGGTGGTGCCGTCGACGCCGTAGTCGCAGCTACATCGCCGGCGCGGTCGCCGGGCTGAGCATCTGCGCCGCCGGCTTGCGGCGGAAGGTCAGAACCAGGTTGAGGGCGAAGATCGTCACCGCGGACAATTCGATCACGGCGGAGACGGGCAGCACCTGCCAGGCCCAGGCGGCATAGCCCTGGTAGGCGAGAATCTCGCAGGTCACGCGCAGCAGGCAGCCGATCGATAGCAGGGACAGGCTCGCCAGCATCAGGCGCGGGCTGAACAGCAGTTTCATCCCGGAGAATGCCGGCAACACGCGCTGGCCCACGCCGAAGACCATCATGGCCATGAAGCCGACGGTCAGCGCGTGGCGCGACGCGCCCCATACGCCGGGAGAATTGTTCACCGAAGCCCACACGCCGAGGGTGGCGGCAATGCGCAGCCACACGTAGGCGGAGCGCACGAACCAGGTGTAGCTGGGATGGACGCCGCCGGTTTTTGCCGGGCGCTCGCTGCCGGCGAAGATTCGCAGGGCGGAAGGTGCGAAGATGGCGCCGTGCAGCAGCAGAACGGCGGCGAGATGGATTTTGCCAAACATCGCCGCCAGTACGCCCAGGCCATTGAGCAGGACAGCGGCGGCCAGCAGTTTGTCGCGCGTCGGCTTTAGACCGAGGAAGATGGGCAGCCACTTGGCGCTGAAGCCCCACACGAACGGCACCAGCGTTCCCCAGCAGGCGAGGATGAGGAAGCGCTGGTCGAAAGTGTGGGGGAAGGCGGGAGCTTCGCCATAGATGCCGATCGCGATGCTCTCCGCGAGACTGGCGAGCAGAGTCAGCATGAGGCCGACGGTGGCGCTGATGACGATCTTGGCCCACAGCGGCATAGCCGCGCGCGCGCCAGTCTTGTCCTCCACCTTGTGGCCGGAGACGCAGTAGAAGAAGATGACGAATGCCATCAGCTCCAGGGTGGCGGAGAGCGGCGTCAGCAGGCGCCAATGCCACGCGTACACGCCGACGGCCCAGCGCAGCGCGACGCCGGCGGTCCACAATCCCCAGCAGGCGCGCGCGGCCCACAGCGAGAACGGCTCCATCCGCCGCAGCTTGGGCAGCGAGTAGAAGCCGATACCCAGGATGAAGCTTCCGATCCAGCCGAAGACCTGGGCGTGGCCGTGGGCCTGGATCCACGCGGGTGAGACCGAGTCGGCGGCGGCGCGGGTGCTGATCGAGATCAGGTTCCAAACGCCGAGAAAGGTGCCGGGCAGCAGCATGAAGAACAGCCCGGTGGTGATGTAGAGCACCAGCAGGCGTGACAAGCCCTGCTCGCGCTCGCGGGCCTGCTCGAAAACTTCTTCCGGCGTCCGGCTTGCGATGTTCACCAGCGTGGCCATGGGTTCCTCTTGGAAAATTTTGTGGCACAGTCGCCCCGGCTGTGGAAAGCCAGCCCAGGAATCCACAGGCGAGGGCGGCTGTGCCACACGGTAGCTACTGCGACGCGGCCTCCATCTCGATGGCACGGGGGAACAGGATGTTGTTCTCCAGGTGAATGTGCTGGTGCAGGTCGGCTTCGAATTCCAGCAGCGCGCGGTAGAGCGTCTGGAAGCTGATGCAGGCGTCTGCGGGAGCGGTGAAGCCGTCGCTGGCCTCACGCATGCGGCGCAGCGAGTCGCCGGCAGCGTCGTGCTCCATGATCATCATCTGCACCGGGTTCTTCACCGTGCCGAACATCGGCGGGCGCACGCGGCGGCCGGAGCGGACCGTGGCTTCCATCTCGGCGATGTAAGGGAAGAGGATGTGCTCTTCCTTCATCATGTGGGTCATCAACTCCTGGCCGAGGCCGCGCAGGTCGTTCTGCATGTCCAGCAGTTCGGGATGGCGCTGGCCGTGGACCGAGGCGACCTTGGCCATCAACTGGTCCAGGCGCGGCAGCTCGTTGCGCACGTAGTTGTGGTGCTTGTTGACGATGTGGTGGGCCAGATCGGCCAGTTCGCCCTGCGCCCAGTCGGCGGAAGCGTCGGCGGCCGGGGCGACGGCCTCGGCCAGCGACTTGAGCACGTCGTCGGTGGAGAGGCGGGCGGCGGAGCAGGCGTCGGCCAGCGATTTGCCGCCTCCGCAGCAGTAGTCGATGCCCAGCTTTTCGAAGAGGCGGGTGGCGTTGGGGTGTTCGACCGCGATGTCGCGGACGGTGCGGGTAGCGTCCAGGTTCATTGTTTCTCTCCTCATCGGCAAGTCCAGAATAGGGGGAGACGCGGAGGCTGCCGATGACTTAAGTCACAGGGGAGGGAAAGAGATAAGGTGGCAGGGAAAGCGGAACTCAGGCCTCATCGCTGGTCAGCTGGGAGCGCAGGCCCTCGACGTCGAGGATCGTGACGTTGCGCCCGTCGATGCGGATCAATCCCTCGGCCTGCAGGCGGCTCATGTTGCGCGAGACCAGTTCGCGCACGGTGCCGATGTGCGTCGCCACCTCCTGGTTGCTGGAGGGCAGCGTGATCTCGATGCCTTGGTCGGTCTTGCGTCCCTGGTGGCGCGCCAGCCGCAGAAGAAACGAGATCAGCCGCGCGCGGACCGTGGTGAACGACAGCTCTTCAATGATTCCCACCAGCGCGCGCAGCCTCTTGCCCACGACGCGCAGGACCTTCAAAGCTACCTGCGGATGTACCAGGCAGAGGGAGTGAAAATCCTGACGGCTGATAAAGAGAAGCGTTGAAACTTCAATGGCGGCGACGGAAGCGGGGAACTTGCCGCCATCGAAAACCGGCAGCTCGGCGATCGAACTGGGCGGCCCTTCCACGGCCAGGATCTGCTCCCGTCCCGACGGCGAGCTCTTGAAGATCCTTACTTTTCCGGATTCCACGACGAACAGCCCGGTGCAGGCGTCGCCTTCGCTGAACACCAGTTCGCCGGGCGCGAAACGGCGGGGAACCGCACGCTCGCTGAGGAAGCGCAGCTCGGTTTCGCTCAGATCGGAAAACAGCGGGACCTTCTGCAAGGTTTGCTGGGCGGTGGCGTGGGGCATCGCGACATTCTAATAGCTAAGAGGGCCGGTTCACACGAAGGGCACGAAGGTCCCACGAAGGTACACAGAGGAAATGCTTCCTTCGTGGTCTTCGTGGGACCTTCGTGTCCTTCGTGTGAACCGGCCCTTTTGGCTGCTGCTGAGACTAAAGTCACAGCCGCCCGCCTTGCCGCGCCCCATACTGGCCTGGCGATGGCAAAGATTTCCCTGCATCCGAAGCACCCGGAAAAGATCTGCTGGGGTTGCGACAAGTACTGCCCGGCCGACGCCCTGGCCTGCGGAAATGGCACCATCCGCACGCCGCATCCGGCGGAGTTGTTCGGCGCGGACTGGCTGGAGTGGAGCCAGGAACGCGAGCAGGGCGGACCGGAAGCGACGGCACCGGAACCCCAGCTTGTCTGGCCGCAGTAGCGCCGGCACTGTGCCGGCGGGGGACCCGCCGCCTGGAAGGCGGCGCTACCAGAGGACGGAGGATCGAATGCCGACGAAGTTCGATTTCAGCGAGAAGCCGTACATCGCCATCTGGGAGACCACGCAGGCGTGCGACCTCGCTTGCGTGCACTGCCGTGCCTGCGCCCAG
>DASUBK010000011.1:0-10927 GCA_035763305.1 Terriglobales bacterium
AGGCGGAGGCGTTGACCCATATGGAATTAGTAAGCGCCGCCGCCAGCGCCGAAGCAATGGTCGTGGTAGTGCTGCCCTGGCCGTAGCCGACGCTGATGGGGCTGCCATTCACGGTCACGGTGACCGTGCCGGAGTCGTAGGTCGCTGAGGTGCCGCCGGTCAGCGTACCGCCTGATCGGTTGCCCCAAAAGGAAGGTCCGAAATCAGCCGGATCATTGGTATCGCTAGTAGCGACCAAAGTTTCGATGATGGTGCCGGCGAAGTTCGATTCCGTCAGCCTCGATGTCGCCGACTACATCTGGGAAGGAGGCGAACCGGCATGAGCGGACCCGATTCCAGCAGCCCGCTGTGGAAGGACGAGTTCAGCGTGCACGCCGCCGACGAGCGCTACGTCTCGCGCCGGCAGTTCTCCAAGTTCCTGGTGCTGACCAGCCTGGCGATGCTCGCGGGCCAGGTGTGGATCCTGGTCAAGTCGTGGTTCGCGGGCGAAGCGGCCGCTCCGCCGCAGGTGGCGGTGGCGCGCAAGGGCGAGATCGGCGTCGGCGAGGTCAAGCTCTTCACCTATCCCACGGACCAGGACCACTGCATCCTGGTGCGCACCGCGCCGGATACTTACGTGGCCTACAGCCAGAAGTGCACGCACCTGAGCTGCGCGGTGTACTACTCGCGCCAGAGTAACCAATTGGCGTGCCCCTGCCACCGGGGCTTCTTCGCCGTGGAAGACGGGCGCGTTCTGGCCGGGCCGCCGCAGCGCCCGCTGCCGCGTATTCAACTCGAAGCCCGCGGGGATGAGCTGGTGGCAATCGGGGTGAAGGAACGAGCATGACGGACTACGATCCCGCCAAGCTGCCGCCCAAGAGCCGCGGACTGAACGTCATTACCGGCGCGATGTCGCTGATTGTGGTGCTGCTGATGGTGCAGATGTGGCTGCTCACGGCCACCCTGGATTCCTACCTGGCGGGACGACATCGCGTGGCGCCGGCGGCCATCATTTCGGCGGCGATTTTTGCCTGCTGCTTCGGCCTGTACCTGTTCATCGAGCGCATCGACCGGCAGGTGCGGAAGCGGGGCTGAGCATGAGGAAGATCGCGGGCAAGAAATGGTAGGCACGAGGAGACTCGAACTCCTGACCTCTACCGTGTCAAGGTAGCGCTCTAACCAACTGAGCTACGCGCCTACATCCAGCCAAATTGTAGCTCTATTTTACGCTGCTCCCGCGGCGGCGGCAACGCCGAGCGCGCTCTCCGCCCTGTGACCGGTATCACCGCGAGACTGTTCTCCCCGCGCTACGGTTGGCTGGTACCGCCGTGGCTGCCGCTGCCATCCCGCTGCCCAGGCCGCAACCGCAGATCGCGGAACGGCGCGTCAATCCCTGGGTGGTCACCCTCTCCGTGATGCTGGCGACATTCATGGAGATCCTCGACACCACGGTCGTCAATGTCTCTATTCCTCACATCTCCGGCAACCTGTCGGCCAGCGTGGAAGAGGGCACATGGGTGGTGACCTCGTACCTGGTGGCCAATGCCATCATCCTGCCGCTGTCGGGGTGGATGTCGAATTACTTCGGGCGGCGGCGGATGCTGCTGGCCTGCGTGATCGGCTTCACCGCCACGTCGGTTCTATGCGGCGTTTCCCGCAGCCTGGCAGGCCTGATTTTCTTCCGCATCCTGCAGGGCCTGAGCGGCGGAGGCATGCAGCCGCTGGCGCAATCCATCATGCTGGAGGCGTTTCCGCGCGAGAAGCACGGGCACGCCATGGCGGCGTACGGCGTGGGCGTGATCCTGGCGCCGATCCTGGGGCCGGCGATGGGCGGGTGGATCACGGATAACTACTCCTGGCGCTGGATCTTCTATTTGAACGTTCCGGTCGGCATGTTGTCGGTGTTCCTGGTGTCGCGTTTCGTTTTCGATCCGGCTTACATCAGGCGGCCGAGCGGGCGGGTGGACCTCTGGGGGATCGGCTTTCTCGCCTTGGGAATCGGCATGCTGCAGGTGATTCTCGACACCGGGCAGCGCAAGGACTGGTACTCCTCCGGCCAGATTCGCTTCTGGACGGTGCTGTGCGTGGTCGGGCTGCTCCTGTTTTTGTGGCGCGAACTGACGGTGCGCGATCCGGTAGTGGACCTGCGCGTGTTGCGCGACTCGACGTATTCCGCGGGCGTGCTGCTCATCACCATGTTGGGATTCATTCTCTACGCCAGCCTGGTGCTGCTGCCCATCTACCTGCAAACCCTGCTGGGATATCCCGCATTCCAGGCGGGTTTGGCGATCTCGCCACGCGGGCTGGGAGCGCTGGCCACCACGCCGCTGGCGGGCGTGCTGACGCACAAGCTGGGGCCGCGCAAGCTGGTGGTAGTCGGGCTGGTGCTGGGCGGCTACACCATGTGGCAGTTGTCAGGATTGAATCTCAACGCGGGCTACTGGGACGTGTTCTGGCCGCAAGTGATCCAGGGCTGTGGCATGGCGTGCTTGTTCATCCCCATCATGGCGGCGTCGATGTCGCGGATCAGCAAGGAGAAGATGGGCAATGCGACCAGCATCTTCAACCTGATGCGCAATATCGGCGGCAGCTTCGGGATTGCGCTGATGACCACCTTCCTGACGCGGCGGCAGCAGCTCCATCACAATCACCTGGTGGGCAACATCAGCGCCTACGATCCGGAGACCGCGCGCATGCTGGAGGCGGCGAAGCAGTGGTTTCTCAGCCGCGGCGCCGATCCGCACACCGCGGCGCAACGGGCGTACGGCGCGGTGTACGGCATGGTGCAGCGGCACGCGGCGATGCTGTCGTTCGTGGAGGCGTTCTGGGTGATGGCGGTGCTGTTCTGGGCGATGATCGCGCTGGTAGCGGTGTTGCGGCCGGCGCCGCTGAAAGAGGAAAGTGGAGCGGGAAGTCATTAACCACGATTGCTTCGCGAGATTCGTAGAGGAGCGGGTTTGCACCTTCCCAGAGACTGTGGTGGGAATAGCGGGGCCGGTTCCCACGAAGGACACAAAGGTCACACGAAGGACGCGAAAGTCAGAGATCTTCATCCGCCCAACTGGTGCGGGGAGGCTTGTGCTTGGGTTGCGCCGCCGCCTTCTTCTTCGGATTCTCTTCCTGGCGGCGGGTGGGCGGAGGCATGCCGAGGTGCTCGCGCGCCGCGGCTTTAACGGCGGTGACGGCGCGGAACGGCTTGGGCTTCTTCTTGCGCGGCATGGATGACGCAGCATACCTTCAGAGCGGGTTTGAGGGGTATCCCTTTAAGGAGTCGTTACTGTAGGGGCCCTTCGGCTTCGCCTCGGGGCAAGCTCTTCGCTCGGCCGTCCCCGGGCTTGCCGGGCTCAGGATGACAGGGCACGGGCATTTCTCTGAGATAATAGGAGGTTCGCCGAGCTGTGCCGTTCTGACTGGCAACCGGCAACCGACAACCGACTATGGACGAGCGCGATTTCTACGACGAGCGGCAAGACAAGAAGATGGCGCGGCTGAACTGTCCGCACTGCCATCAGAGCGAGGACTACGAACTGGGCTGGTTGGTGCGCACCAAGAAGCGGCAGCTTCCGGCGCGCGCCGACGAGCGCGATCGCGCCCGCTTCGCCAAGGCGCGCAACTACATGGTTCGGCGCGACGACGTCGTCATGTGCAAAAACATGCGCTGCCGCAAGCGCTTCGAGGTAGCCGGCGTGCAGTCGGTGGCGTTCTTCGACGGCCCCATGCCGCAGGCCGGCAGCGAGGACGACGACAACCGGTTTAACCGTTGAGGAAGGTTTCGGAGGTTTCAGAGGTTTCGGAGGTTTCCCCCGAAACCTGTGAAACCTTTGAGACCTCCGCAACCTCCCAAACCTCTCCTCCGTAGTCGCACTACGATGTAATTCCCGCCCGCCCGCGGTAGCTTTTGCGCATTACCTTCGGACACGCTCCCCTTCCAAGCTGCTGGTAAGCAGGTACTTACATTCTGGCAAGCGAGGTGCTTTGTTCCCGGCGTGGCATGCGAGAGGGAAACGAATCCAGGTCTCGCACGGAGGATGATCGAATGAAGTCAGTCAAAATCACGGTCTTACTGTTTGCGACCTGCGCGCTGGCGGCGTTGCCGGCGAGCGCGCAACGCGTAGGTTTGGGCGGCGGCGCGCTGGGCCAGGCGCAGGTGGGACGCGGCTTGGGCGCAGGTCTGGGCGCCGGTGTGAATTCCGGTATCCAGGCCGACCGCATGGGTGGTGCGGTGCGCGGCGCGGCGCAGTCGGCCGACAACGCCGCCGACGGCGCGGAGATGAAGACGCAGGCGGAAGCGCGAGCGGCCGCCAAGCGTTCCAAGAAGGCCGCGAAGAAGGCGGCCGAGACCACCGACGATGCGGCGGAGAAGCCGGTCAACGCCGAAGCGCAGAGCAGCAGCGGTGCGGACGTCAAGGCCGGCGGCGCCTCCGCCAGCGTGGATTCCGATGCCAGCATGAAGGCGTCGAAGGAGTCGGCGGAGAATTCCAACGCCGGGGCGGACAAGGAACATGGCCTGGTGCGTGCCGAGTCGCAGGCTGATGCGAACGCGCAAGCCAAACTGGAGCGCAACCAGAAGCGGCAGGCGTCGAAGACGGCCGGCGCGGATGCAAAGAGCAGCGGCAAGGCCGCAGCAGAGAAGCACCACGACCAGAAGTAATCGCGAGGACAGCGCCGCGTAACAGCGGCGAGGGCCGGCCGGCAGAGTGCCGGCGCTACCTTCAGTCCCGGCACGCAACCACGTGCCGGGGCTTTTCCTTTGCCGAATGCCGAATTCCGATTGCCGAATGCGAACGCGGGGGCGCGTTCGCTCCATCAACCCGGGCGGGTTCGCGCCGTTCGTACTGGCGAACACGTGGGCGTGTTCGCTCCAACAACCCGGGCCGCGTTCGCTGTACCACGTTTCTCTTCTGGGAAAGAGGAATGCAGGGATCCTTCGTCGGACTTACGTCCTCCTCAGGATGACAAGGCCGAGCGTCTTGTATACTGATGAGTTTTCCTAGCAGTTTGCCTTCGTTCCTGTGAGGGGCCGATGAAGATCCTGGTGTGCATGAAGCAGGTGCCGCAGAAGGATGCGCCGCTGAAGCTCAACGAAAGCGGCGCCTGGATTCGCGAAGACGTTTCCTACGAGGTCAACGAGCCGGACGCCTACGCTCTGGAAGAGGCGCTGCGGCAGAAGGAGAAGCACGGCGGGGAAGTGGTGGTGATCACCGCCGGCCCGGCGCGGGCGCAGCAAGTGTTGCGCGAGGCGCTGGCCAAGGGCGCCGATCGCGCCATCCACCTGGAGGATGCCGGGTTCGTCGGCCTGGACGCCAACAACACCGCCCGCGCTTTCGCCGCCGCCATCAAGGACGAGCAGTTCGACCTCATCTTCACCGGCCTGCAGTCGGACGATTACGGCTTTTCCCAGACCGGCGTGATCCTGGCGGAGTTGCTGGGCTGGCCGCACGGCACCATCATCATGCAGATCGAGAAGAAGGATGGCGGCATCCGGGTGAAGCGCGAGATGGAGGCCGGCTTCTTCCAGTTTATCGAGATGCCGCTGCCGGCGGTGCTGACCATCCAAAGCGGAATCAACAAGTTGCGCTATGCGACGCTGATCGGTATCAAGCAGGCGAAGAACAAGCCGCTGAAGAAGGTCACGCTGGCGGAAGTGCAATCCGCGCTGGCTCCCAACCAACAGCAGATAAAGCGCCTCTATATACCTCAGAAGACGAAGAAGACCGAGATGCTCGACGGCACGCCGGCTGAGGTGGCCAAGAAGTTGGTGGAGAAGCTCAGGAACGAAGTTCGGGTCCTGTAGCGCGGCGCGAGGCGAAGTTTCGGTCGAACCCAAGGAGGGCCCTTGCATCCGGAATCGGAGCGCACCAGCAGAATGAATGCGGCGGCGCATGGCGAGCATATCGGTCTCGTGCTGCGCAGCCTGGGTTGGTTGTTGTTGGTCTTTGACATGATCCCGGCGGTGTTTGTACTGGTCGGGTTGCGTGATGGATCGCACCTGTGGCTGTGGTGGGCGGCGATTGAAGGCGGCGTCGGCATGCTGCTGGTAATCGCCGGCAACTACTTCAAGGAATACGCCGCGTACCAGGTGGGCCGGGACGAGCCGGACTTCTACCAGAGCGGCAACATGGAGCCGCGCTGGAACCAGGACCACGCCGTATAGGGCTGTGCCGCAGGTCACTGACAGCCGGTCGTGCCGGCGGCAGCATGGACGAATGGGGAGGGTCCCATGTCGTCCACGGTTGCCAGCTACGAAGAGAAGCGCGAAACCGGCCTCAGCCTGGAAGTGATCGGTTCGCTATTTTTGTTTTTTGATTTTCTGGTGCTGTTCTTTTTGCCCGCCGGCATGAAGCTCGGCCACCAGCTGGGTTTCGGCCTGGCGATGGGCGGGCTGGCAGGAGTCGGCATCGGCTTCATCGCCGCGGGAGTGGTGATGCGGGCGCGAGCGCGGTAAGAGCGAATCCACCCACATCTGCCGAGGACGGCAGATGCGGAGCACCATCGTATTCAAAATCGTAAATCGAAAATCTTATGGCAGACGTGATTCTGGTTATCGCAGAGCAGCGGGAAGGCAAGCTGAACCGGGTCTCGCTGGAGACGATCACCGCCGCGCAACAACTGGCGGCTGAAACTGGCGCGACGGTAGAGGCTGCCGTGGTAGGCGACAACGCCGGCGGCATCGCCGGCGAGCTTGCCGCCAAGAAGCTGGCCAAGGTGTACGCGGTGCAATCGTCCAAGCTGGCGGCGTATACGCCCGATGGGTACGTGGCGGCGCTGAAACAGTTTCTTGCCGGCCGCAGCCCGCGCCTGGTGCTGATGCCGCACACCTACCAGGTGCGCGACTTCGCGCCGCAACTCACCGCCTCGCTGGGCAAGGCGCTGGTGAGCGACTGCATCGGCTTCCGCAAGGACGGCAATACCGTTCTTTTCACCCGCTCCATGTTCCAGGGGAAATTTGCCGCGGACGTGGAATTCACTGCCGAGCCGCCGCACTTCGTGACCTTCCAGTCGGGCGCGTTCCGCGGCGACAAGGCGGAGGCGGGCGCGTCGGCGGCGCCGGTGGAGACCGTGGCGGTCAACATCGAGGACAGCGCCATTCGCACCAGGCCCGAGGCGCCGTTCAAGGAGGCCAAGCAGGCGGTGGACCTGACGCAGGCGGAGATCATCGTGGCCGTGGGGCGCGGCATCAAGGAGCAGAAGAATATTGACCTCGCCAAGCAATTGGCGGAGGCGATCGGCGCGGAGCTGGCGGCCTCGCGTCCCATCTGCGACTCGGGCTGGCTGCCGATGGACCGCCAGATCGGGTCGTCGGGGCAGACGGTGGCGCCCAAGCTGTACCTGGCGCTGGGAATCAGCGGCGCCATCCAGCACATCGTGGGCATGAAGGGCTCACGCTCGGTGATCGCGATTAATAAGGACAGCGAGGCGCCGATTTTCGAAGTGGCGGATTTCGGGGTGGTGGGCAATCTGTTTGATATTGTTCCGCCGCTGATTGAGGAAGTGAAGAAGGCCAAGGGCGCTTGAGGGTGTAGCTACAATAGTTCCATGGAACTCACGCTGACAGCCGTGTTCGAAGCTGTGCCGGAATCCGAGGGCGGGGGGTATAGCGCCTACGTGGAAGAGTTGCCGGGCGCCAATACGCAAGGGTCGACTCTGGACGAGGCTCGAGAAAACCTTAAGGATGCGGTGCAAGAGCTGTTGGCTGCCCGGCGCGAGGCGCTCGGCGAAGAGGGCAACGCGCATCGCGTCATACGCGAAAAGATCACTGTCGCTGTGGCATGAGACGTGAAACGAACAGACCTGCTGCGCCACCTTCAAGCGAACGGCTGCACGCTGGCGCGCGAAAAAGGAAAGCACGACGTGTATTGCAATGGTAAGCGGGACCGGTTCAGTGCCGTTCCGCGGCACCGGGAGATCAACACTTTCACCGCTCGCAACATCTGCATTGATCTCGGTATTCCCATCCCGACAAAGCGGTAGGGACTCCAATCGATGATTGTCTTCAGAAAACCTCTTCCCGGCATCGAGCGGCCGGCCATGGACGCCGACGTGGTGATCGTCGGCGGCGGACCGGCGGGCATGGCTTGCGCGCTGCGCCTTTCGCAGCTCGTCGACGAGCACAACGCCAAGAACCCGGATTCGCAGCTCACGAAAGAGAACATCTACGTGCTGGAGAAGGCGCGGGAGATCGGACAGCACTGCCTCTCCGGAGCGCTGCTGGACCCGCGCTCCATGCGCGAATTGCTGCCCGGCTTCGAAAAGGAGGCGCCGCTCGACGCCGAGGTAAAGCAGGAAGCGGTCTACTTCTTCACCCGCTCGGGAAAATTCAAGCTGCCGATTACCCCGCCGCCGCTGCGCGATCACGGCAATTACGTTATCTCGCTGAATAAATTCGTGAAATGGCTGGGCGCAAAGGTGGAGGAGACCGGGATCACGGTGTTCACCGGCTTCGCCGGCTCGGAGCTGTTGATCGAGGGCGATCGCGTCATCGGCGTGCGCACCGACGACAAAGGCGTGGACAAGAGCGGGCAGCAGAAGGGGAACTTCGAACCGGGCTACGACCTCAAGGCGAAGATCACGATTCTTGCCGAAGGTCCGCGCGGCTCGCTCACCAAGCAGGCGATCGCGCGCTTCGGACTCGACCACGAGCGCAATCCGCAGACTTACGGCGTGGGCGTGAAAGAGCTATGGGAGGTTCCGTCGGGGCGGATCGCGCCGGGACAGGTGATCTACACCATGGGCTGGCCGCTGACCGCGAAGGAATATGGCGGCGCGTGGATCTACGGCGGCAAGGACAACATCGTCTCGCTCGGCTTCGTGACCGGCCTCGATTATCCCGATCCGCGGCTCGATCCGCAGCACGTGCTGCAGGAATTCAAGAAGCATCCGTTCGTTGCGCAGCTGCTGGAGGGCGGGCACATGATCCGCTACGGAGCCAAGTCGCTGCCGTACGGAGGATGGTGGTCGATTCCGCGGGTGGCGGGCGACGGCTGGATGATCATCGGCGACTCCGCCGGCTTCCTGAACTCGCAGCGCCTGAAGGGCATTCACCTGGCGATCAAGAGCGGAATGCTGGCGGCCGAGACCGCGTTCGACGCGCTGCGCATGGGCGACACTTCCGGTCCCGTGCTCGGGCGGCTGGTGGAGAAGGTCGAGCACAGCTGGATCAAGGACGAGTTGTGGCCGGTGCGCAACTTCCACCAGGGCTTCGAGCACGGCTTCTGGCACGGGCTATTCCATGCGGGAATCCAGCAGTTCACCGGCGGGCGCGGCCTGCACGCGCGCTACGCAGCCATGGCGGGACATCGGCGGCTGAAGCATCTGGCCGACCTGCCCGCATCCGGCAATGGCGAAGCGCACCTGCTGGGGCCGGCGAAAGGCGACGGCAAGCTCACGTTCGACAAGCTCACCGACCTCTATCACTCGGGCACCAAGCACGAAGAGGACCAGCCAGCGCACCTGGTGATCCACGACACCAACATCTGCAGCACGCGCTGCGTCACCGAGTTCGGCAATCCCTGCCAGAACTTCTGCCCCGCCAATGTGTACGAGATGGAAGAGGCGGCGGACGTGCCCAGCGGCAAGCGCATCCACCTGAATCCTTCCAACTGCGTGCATTGCAAGACGTGCGACATCATGGACCCGTACGAGATCATCACCTGGGTTCCGCCGGAGGGCGGAGGCGGGCCGAATTACGACGGAATGTAGCGACGCCAAAAGTCAGCCCTCAGCGGCGGGGAGCGACGTAGCCTTTGCGGGCGTGAACCCGCAGACCGCTGCCGCGGGCTTTGATGACGATCTTGCGGAAGCGGCCGTCGGCCACCAGGTTGGCCGGCTTGTAGGCGATGAGATAGCGGCTGCGGATGGCGGTGGCGAGCCTGGCGAAGATCTTGTTGAGGTTGACGAAGTCGCCGGGGAACATGGCCTCGCCGCCGGTGCGCTCGGCGATGGCCTGCAAGACGTGATCGGCGTCGGTGCCCGCCTTGATCTCGCCGTAGCGGCTCTCCGCGTCGGGCGGACGAGTGCTGATCAGGTACACCGTCACCCCGGAATTTTCCGCGTCCTCGATGGCCTGGCGCAGCGAGGTGCGGCTGATGTTGTCCTCGCCGTCGGTGAGAATCACCAGCACGCGGGCCACGCGCCCCTGTTCCGGATACTCCGCCAGCTTCCAGCACCCGTAGGCAATGGCATCGAAGAGCCCGGTGGCGCCGTGGTTCTTCAGTACGCTGACCCCGTGAGCGAGTTTGGCGGCGTCGCCGGTGAAATCCTGCGTGATCTCGACGTCGCGGGAAAACCCGGCGACGAAGCCGAGGTCGGCCGGCCCGGTGAGGATGTCGGCGAGGAAGCGCGAGGCGGCGGTCTTCTCGAAATCAAAGCGCCGCTGCACCGAGCCGCTGACGTCCACCATCAGGCCGAGCCGCAGCGGCAGCTTGGCGCCGCTCTCGAACTGCAGCATCCTGGCCGGCGGCAGGTTGGCGTCGCGCACCACGAAATCATCGGCGGTGAGGTTGTTTACCGGCGTGCTGCCGCGGGTGACCGAGAACATCACCGCGACCTCATCCACCATCGCCCGCATGGTCCAGTTTCCCGAGGCGCCGACAAACATATGCGCGGATGGCGGCGTGGCGCCGCCCTGCGGAGTGGCGCGGCCGGACTTGTCGCAGTCGGCGCAACTGTCTTCCCAGTTTTCCAGCGAGCGCAAGGCGCTGCGCAGGCGTTCGGAGTTGGGGAAGCTGCTGACCACCTGTTCGCCGGCCGTAGGATTGCCGGGATTTTTGCTCAGGTTCTCGCGGTAAGTCGCAATCGCCTGTAGCTGAATCTTGATGGCGGGCGCGAGCGGTCCGGCCGGATCCTCGGCGAGGGCGGTCTGGTATTCCCGTTCGGCAAGCTGGAGGTCGTGCAGTTGGACGCCGGCGTCGCCGGCGAAGGCGTGCGCCTTGGCCAAGCCCTGGTGCGG
>DASUBK010000012.1:0-2185 GCA_035763305.1 Terriglobales bacterium
GCCGGGCGCTTGGCGACGGCCGCGGCGGCGCCGGCGGGCTGCTGGGCCAGCGGCGCCAGGCGCTGCATATTCTTCTGCGCGATGGCGTTGCCCGGCGCCAGTTCGACCGCGCGCTTGTAGGCTTCGTAGGCTTCCCGGTAGTTGCCCAACTCCAGGTGCGCCTTGCCCAGGCGGTTATGGGCGTCCGCGTCGTTGGGATCGATGGCGAGGATCGCCTTATTCACGTCCACGGCTTCGGTCCAGCGACTCTGCATCGCCAGGGCAATGGCCCGTTCCGGCAGAATACGCCGCAAGCGCGCGGTTTCTTCAGGACTATTCTGAGGCATTGCGGTTACCTCACCTCACTTATTATGCGTTTCGATTAATGCGCCCGGCGGCCTGGTAGAGGGCCACGGTGGGGCACACCACAGTAGAGTGCTCCTGGAGGGGAGCAGGCCTAGTATATACGCAGCAAGCGCGAGATTGGTTCCCTGGAAACCGGCACGCACAAAAGACCCGGCGCCATCCGCCGCGCTGCGTTTGTCCATAGCTAAACGCAGCACGGCACGCCGGGTTACGGGTGCGCGCCGCCGGTGGCGAAATGGCGATCCGGGGATCAGGCGCAAACGAGCTCGAAGCGCGTGCCCGGTCCAACCGCCGGGGTGGGATCAGCCAGTTCGCCGCTTAGCGACCAGGGGCCGGCCTCGGTGATGCGCACGCGCCGCAACTCGCCGCGATGCGGGTCCGAGGCCGCGCCGGGGAAGAAGACAATCTTGTTGCCCCGCGTGCGCCCGGTCCACTTGCCGCGCTCGCGGCCCTCGACCAGCACTTCCTGGACCGTGCCGATAAGCGGCGCGTTCAACTCGCGCCCGATCTGTTCCTGCAACGTCTCGACGGCGTGCAGCCGGGCCATCTTCTCGTCGTGCGGCACATCATCTTCCCAGGTCGCGGCCACCGTGCCGGGGCGCGGCGAATAGGCGGCGACATGGACCTTGTCGAAGCGCAACTCTTCCAGCAGATCCATCGTGTGCTGGAACTGGTCGGTGCTCTCACCGGGGAAGCCGACGATGATATCGGTCGCCATGGTCACATTGGGGATCGTCTCGCGGATGCGGCGCACCAGATCGCGATAGTAGCGCAGGGTGTAGCGGCGGCGCATGCGGCGCAGGATCTCCTCGTCGCCGGCCTGCACGGGCAGGTTGATATGCTCGCACGCCTTGGGCAGCGCGGCCACCGCGTCGATCAGCCGCTGGCTCATATCCTTGGGGTGCGAGGTCAGGAAGCGGACGCGCTGCAACCCGTCCACCTCGTTCACCGCGGCCAGCAGGTCGGCCAGGTCGGTCCGCGGTAGCAGGTCGTGGCCGTAAGTGTCCACGTTCTGCCCCAGTAGCGTCACCTCGCGCACGCCCTGCGTGGTCAGCCCGCCCACCTCGCGCACGATGTCGTCGATGGTGCGGCTGCGCTCGCGGCCTCGGCGGAAGGGCACGATGCAATAAGTGCACGTCTTGTTGCAGCCGTAGATGATCGGGATATAGGCGGCCACGGTGCCCGCCTGCGCCGTGGGCAAGAGTCCTTCGAGCGCCAGCGAGACGCCATATTCGCCCAGGTCGGGCGCGGCGTTATTGGGCAGGCCTACCAGGAAATCGCGCACCGCCGACGGCTTGAAGAACATATCGACCATCGGGAAGCGGCGGCGCAGCGTCGTCTGGTCGTCCGTGACCATGCAGCCGGTGAGTGCGACAAACGTGTTCGGGCGGCGCCGTTTCAGCCCGGCGATTTCGCCCAGCTTGCCGGCGATGCGCTCTTCGGCGCTGGCCCGCACCGAGCAGGAGTTCAGCACGACAATATCGGCTTGGTCCATCTTCTCCGTCATCTGATAGCCGCGCTTCTCCAGCGCCGCGCCGATGTAGTTGCTGTCGGCAACGTTCATCTGGCAACCGACGGTCCAGAGGAAGTAGCTCCGCGCGTCCTGTGCTGTGTTGCTCATGGCCTGGTCCTTTTGCATGCTGCGCTTTCCACCCGCCCCAGGCGGGATTCCCACGTGCTAGACGAACAATTATACTGGATAGCCCGGCAGCGCGCAAGGCAGCGCTCCGCGCCTTTACGGTGGCACGATTGATGATGAGCCTGCCATGAGCCAGGTTGGTTTGACTCTCCCGTGCGGACATGGTATAGTGGGCGCGGCAGAAATCTTCCGGCGGCACGG
>DASUBK010000013.1:0-14512 GCA_035763305.1 Terriglobales bacterium
CCGGAGTCCGCTTGTCCGGTGAAGGCGCCTCCCTGGTCGGCCGCAGTGCGCCTGGCGTTGCCGTTGCCGCGTTTCTTGCCGTGAGGAACGTCGCGCTTGATCTGGTGATCCTGCTCGGCTGCCTTCCGCATCCACTTCGGATCGTACTTGCCCGTGGGATACGTCAGGCGGTGATTCCAGTAGGTCTCCTGGTCGATCAGCCTCTCCCCGTCGGTGGCCGCATGACCGCGCGTGAAGTGCGCTTGCGCGGTGGCGCCTGAAGTCTCGCCGGTGGCGGTGACGGTGTAAGCGCCCTTCTCGTCATCGGGCACGGGAACATCCGGGATGGCGGCGCTGACGCTGAACGATCCAGCATCGTCGGCCGTTCCCTGCAGCGTCAACACGGTTCCGTTCTCACAGGTGACCACGACGGAGACGGTCTCGTTCGGCGTCCAATGCGCGCCGCTGAGGATGAGGTTTTCGCCCGCCATATAACTGGCCTTGTCGTTGGTCAGGGTGGGCGACTCCTGGGCAAGAAGCGATTGGCAGAGAACGATCAGGGCAAACAGGAGGAACGAGAAGGCGCGCGGGCGCGGGCAGGATCTCATCGGTTGAATCCTCGTGAAATGATTTGTGTTCCAGAAGGACCAGAGTTGCTGTTGCGCGTGATCGGCGTGCCTGCCGCGGGGTCGGGCAGGAGTTCCTGATGAGCTCAACCGGAGGAGACGCCGACTACGAGTGCCAGAAATGGCCCTGCTCGAACCGAACGTGGCCCTGGGAATTGGCGATTTCTACAGCCGCATGAACGCCTGGGCTGTGACGGAGATCACAATCTTCTGTAAAGTTTTGTTCGCGGTGTGGATTGCGCTAACGATTGAGCAGAAGGCCCACTTATCGGGAAGGAAAAGGGACCACTTCGGTGGAGCGACGAGAGCGAACGACCAGGCCGGACGGATCGATTGCTCCCAGATCGCGTGGACCATTTGCCGCAGCCATGCTCAGCAGGGCGGGCGGCAAGGCGCATTTGCTAAGGCTGCCTGGCTGGCCGTAGTCGAGGTCGAAGGCACGACGTCCCTCCACGCCGGAAACCGAAAGCTCAAGGTGCAGCCTGGTTCCGCTCAGCGTGCCGACGTAGATGGCATTCCACCGCGAGCTGCCTTGTTTCGCAGGGGCCGCCGCATCCGCTTTGTAGATGCCCTTCTGCCGGAAGCTGCCGTTGCGATCGAGCACCAGCGGCGCCAGAAGTTGTCCCCGAGCACAGTCGAATTCGATCTCTGCTCCGCCGCGAGTCACGTCCATGCGGATGTGCTCTCCTCCCCAGACTCCAAACGGAACCCGCTTCGTGTTCTTGCGAGCGGAGGCTTCCACGCTCCCGGGCGCGAGCAGGGGAACAACCAACAAGAGAACGATGACTGCGCGACCCCGCATCGGATCCATCCGTTCCCAGCGTAGCCCGGCGCAATCACGAAAGCGAGCGAAAGTGGCGGGTCGGAAACCCGCGCCACACGAGACCCGCCGTGCGAGCGTCACACGCACAACGCATTTCCGCCAGTTGGTCCCCACGGACTGTACTCGGGCCCCATACAGTTACCAACTGTGCAACAGCCCCGAAAGGCGCAGCTTCTCACCGCATACAGCGCCGGCGGGCCACACCGGCGATGAAATCAAGGGAATGGAGAAGTACAATGACTCGCAGTAAAGTCGCCACTCTAGCTGTCACAGCGTTGGTATGCCTGATCTGGACCCTCGCTGCCGGCGCGCAGACCACGGCCAGCCAAATGATCGACCTGACCGGCCTGACGATTTCGAATCCCTGCAACGGCGATGTGATCACGCTCTCCGGAAGCATGCACATCGACACCACCACCACCAGCGACGGCGCCGGCGGCTATCATCTGCGCATGGCGAACAATGCCGCCGGGATCAGCGGGACGGGCACATCCGGCGCCGCCTACCGGGATGTCAACACCTCGAATTTCATGGTGAACGCGCAGCCGCCTTATCCTTACGAGTTCACTCTCCCGGCCACGATGAAGGTCGTCGGCACGGGCACGACGGCGAACTTCACCAATCGCTTGTTGTTCAAGGCGACGACCAATGCCGACGGCGAGGTGACCTACTCGTTCTTTGGTGGCGAGTCCACCTGCCAGTAGGTCCGCAGCTCGGCCCGGTGAGCAGCCGGGCCGAGCGTCTCGCAGTGAAGGGGCGAGTAGCGATGAGAGAGACACGGCTCCCAGGCATGACCGGCACGGCGTGGCGACGAATCGGGACGCCCGCCGCCCTGATTTTCGGAGCGTGGACGGGAATCGCCGCCCTGTTGCTGTTCCACAACCAGCTCCTCGGCCACATGCCGGTGCATGCGATGCCGTACTTCTACGATTACTGGGCCGACGCGGCCATCACTCCCATCATTATTTTTATTGCCGAACGCTCGCTGTTCACCCGCGGCCGCCGTGTGCGCTCGACTCTGCAGCATCTGCTTGGCGTTGCGATCTTCGTCTTCAGCCAGCCCGCGATTGCCATGTTCGTCCTGCCGCTGCTCGACGCGGTTACCCTGAAGCCGCTGCCGCCCTCGAGCGCCCTCTACTGGACGATGGTCGAGCAGAACGGCAGCATGGTGATCTGGATTTATATCCCGGTGTCGCTTTTGTCGTACTACATCACTGCGCGGCGGCGCGAGCAGGCGCTGGCGCTGGCGCAAAGCCAGCTGCGCGCGCAACTGGCGGAGTCGCGGCTGGAACTGCTGTGCGCCCAGCTGCGGCCGCACTTCCTCTTCAATTCCCTGCACACCGTCGGGGCGCTCATGTCCACCGACGTAAAGCAGGCGCGGGCGACGCTGGCGCGGCTGGGGGATCTGTTGCGTGTCGCCATCGAAAACCGCTCCGGCCCGGAGGCCACGCTGGGCGCCGAGGCCGCATTCGCCGGCACCTATCTGGAAATCGAGCAGGCGCGCTTCGGAGAGCGCATGAGCGTTCGCTTCGAACTGGCGCCTGATACCCTGAGCGCCATGGTGCCCAGCCTGTTGTTGCAGCCGCTGGTGGAAAATGCGGTCAAGCACGGGGTCGAGAAAAGCACGAAGCACGTGACCATCACGGTGAACTCGTGCCGCGTCGGTGATACGCTCTGGCTCAGGATCACGGACGACGGACCGGGGCTGGAAGCGCCGCTGCGGCCGGGAGTGGGCCTGCGCGTCAGCCGCGAGCGGTTGCGGCACATGTACGGCGCCGCGCAGGATTTGCAGGTCTCGCAGCGGGATGGGATGGTGGAAACCCTGGTGCGGCTGCCGTTTCGCAAAGACGCATCCGGCAGCGAAGCTGATGACCCCGGGCCGGCTGTGACGTCGAATACTCATGCCGATGCGTACGCTAATAATCGAAGATGAGGCGCCGGCACGGAACCTGCTGCGCGAGTTGCTCGCGCGCGAGGCGGACGTGGAGATCGTCGGGGAAGCAGGCAGCGCCGAGGAAGGCGCCAACCTGCTTCGCCGCACCCGCCCTGACCTGCTGTTTCTCGACATCAAACTGCCCGACGGGGACGGCTTCCAGCTGCTGGCGGATGCGGGCGCCGACACTCCTTCCCTGACCGTCTTCGTGACCGCCTTCGACGAGTACGCGGTCCGCGCCTTCGACATGAATGCGGTCGACTACCTGCTGAAGCCGTTCGACGAGGAACGCTTCGAGCGCGCCATGCGGCGGGCGCGATCCCACCTGCAGAGCGGCGCCCTGGACGAGTTGCGGGCGCAGATGGCGGACGTGGTGCGGCGCCTGGGGGGGCAGATGCTGGGCGACCGCATCCCGGTCAAGCAGGAAGGCCGGATCCGGTTTGTGAAGTGCGAGGAAATTGACTGGATCGAGGCCGACGGGAATTATGTCCGCCTGCACGTCGGCAAAGAAACGTACGTGCAGCGGCAGACGCTCACCAGCATCGAGACCCGGCTCGATCCCGCCGCGTTCTTGCGCATTCACCGCTCGGTGATCGTGAACACCGCGAGCATCGCCACGCTCCAGCCATGGTACACCGGAGAGTACGTTCTCACCCTGAACAGCGGAAAAGAACTCACGGTCAGCCGCGGATACCGCCACCGCCTGCGCAGCATCCTGGGAGAACTGGCGGCCGACCAGCCATAACGCGAAGCTGGGGAAGCCTTACTTTGTTCGCGCTCCGTCCGTGATGCACGCCCCGCCGCCGATCCTCTGTGGCCCCCGGCTGTACGTAGATCTCCGTGCAGCCACAGCCGTGGGCGGCTGTGCCACACCAGCTTCCGGCCAGTTCGTCCCGGCTGTTGAGACCCCCGGCCAGATTTTTTGGGGGAACTGGTAACCAGAATGCTTCGTAATAGTCTTTATTGAAGTATATTGGACTGCGGTAGGTGACCCGCATGTCGCATGACGAACTGAAGAAGGGCAGTACCGAGCTGCTGATCCTGGCGCTGCTGGAGGCGCGGGCGCGGCACGGCTACGAGATCGGCAAACTCATCGAGACGCGCTCCGCCGGGCGGCTGACGTTCCGCATCGGCTCGCTGTACCCGGTGCTGTGCCGCCTGGAGGACCGCGGCCTGATTGCCGGCCGCTGGATCGAGAAAGCGGGGGAACGCCGTCGCCGTTTCTACCGCCTCACGCCCCAGGGACGCGCCATGCTGCGGGCGCAGCGCAGCGCGTGGGAGGAGTTCAGCGCGGCGGTGAACCAGATTCTGGGAGGCGAGCATGCCTGATTGGAAGCAGTACGTGCGGGAAAACCTGCGGCTCAAGGGAGTGCAGGCGGAGCGCGAGGCGGAGGTCGTCGAGGATCTGGCGCAGCAGCTCGAGGATGCGTACGGCGAGGCGCTGGCGCGCGGGTCCAGCGACAAGGAGGCTGCCCGGGAAGCGCAGCAGCACATTCCGGACTGGGCGAAATTGCGCCGCGACCTGCAGGGCTCGCCGCGATTGGCCATCCCCGCGCTGCGACGGATGGACGACCGCGTGGGCGATGCGGCGGCTTCCGGCAATCGCATAGCCGCGCTGTTCACCGGCTTGTCCCGCGACCTGGCGTTCGCGCTGCGCATGATACGCAATAATCCCGGCTTCACCTTCGTGGCGGTGTTCACGCTGGCGCTGGGAATCGGGGCTAACACCACGATTTTCAGCTGGACCAACGCGATTCTCCTCAACCCGCTGCCGGGAATCCAGGATGCAGGGCGGATGACGGAAGTCATCACCCTGTCAAAATCCGAGTTCTTCACCAGCATGTCGTATCCCGACTATCTCGATTACCGGCAGCAGGCGACCACGTTGGCGGGCATCGCGGTGCATGACATGGACACCGGCGCGCTGGATACGCCGCGCGGGGCGCAGCGCATCTGGGTCGAACTGGCGTCCGACAACTTCTTCGACATGCTGGGAGTGCACCCCATCCTGGGACGGACGTTCGTGGAGGCGGAGGGCAAATCGCCGGTTCCGGTGGTGGTGATCAGCGAGCGGCTGTGGCGCAACCGGTTGGGGGCCGATCCGGACATCATCGGCAAGAAGCTCGACATCAACCGCATGCCGTTCACGGTGATCGGCGTCGTTCCCAAGGAGTTCATCAGTGGATACACCGGTCTGGCGATGGACGTATGGGCGCCGGTGCAGATGGCGGAGACGTTTATCGCCGGTCCGAACCGGCTGCCGAACCGCGGCAACCAGTGGCTGAATACGCTGGCGCGGCTGAAACCGGGGGTGACGCCGGCGCAGGCCGCCGAGGAGCTGTCGGCGATCGCGCAACGCATCGACCGCGGACCGAATGCGGCGCAGAACCGCGTAGGAGTGTTTCCCCTGTGGCGCAGTCCGCGCGGGGCCCAGGCGGTGCTGGGACCGGTGTTGCTGGTACTGATGGCCGTGGTGGGCGTGATCCTGCTCATCACCTGCGCCAACATCGCCAACCTTCTGCTGTCGCGGGCGGTGGCGCGGCGGCGAGAGTTTGCGGTGCGGCTGTCCATCGGCTGCAGCCGCATGCGTCTCATGCGGCAGATGGTGACGGAAACCATGCTGCTGGTGACGCTGGCGGCGGCCGGCGCGCTGGTGGCACAGCGCTGGACGGCGGGATTGCTTCTGCGTTTCATCCCGCCCAGCGACCTGCCCATAACGCTGGTTACGGGGCTCGACCTTCGCATCCTGGGATTCACGGCGGCGCTGGCGCTGGCGAGCGCGTTGTTCTTCGGCATCGTGCCGGCATGGCAGGCGGGGCGCACGGAACTGGCAACGGCCCTCAAGAACGACAGCGCCCAGGGCGGGACGCGGCGGGCCTGGCTGCGCAATACCCTGGTGGTCTCGCAACTGGCGCTTTCGCTGCTGCTGCTGATCAGCGCCGGCCTGTTCGTGCGCAGCCTGCAGCAAGCCAAGCTGTTCGATCCGGGCTTCCGCGCCGATCACCTGCTGCTGTCGCAGGTGGACCTGTTCTCGGCGGGATACGACAAGGCGCGCGGGCAGCAGGCGCTGGAGCGCATGCTGTCCGGAATTCGCAACCTGCCGGGCGTGGAGTCGGCGAGCATGGCGCGGCGCGTGCCTCTCAGCCTGGCCGGGGGCAGCAGTTCGTCCACCATCGAACCGGAAGGATACGAGGCGCCGAAGGGCACGAAGGCGTGGAGCTACTTCAACACCGTCGCGCCGCAGTATTTCCAGACCATGCGCATCCCGGTGCTGCGCGGGCGCGAGTTTTCCGCTTCCGACCGGCCGGATGCGCCGGAAGGTTTCATGATCAATCAGACCTTCGCGGAGCGCTACTGGCCGGGCCAGGATCCGATCGGCAAGCGCATTCGCTACGGGCGCAACTGGTACCCGGTCATCGGCATGGTGGCCGACTCGAAGTACCGGAAGCTGAATGAGCCGGCATCGCCCTTCGTCTACCTCTCCACAACCTGGAACTACGTTCCGGCGGTGATCTTCCACGTCCGCACCGCAACCGACCCGCGCGCTGTGGCAGCGCCGCTGCGGTCGGTGGTGGCGCAGGTGGACCCGAAGCTCCCGGTGTACGGCGTCAGCACGATGGAGGAGACGATCCAGGCGGCGTCGTTCCAGCAACGGCTGTCGGCGTCGCTGCTGGGCGCCTTTGGACTGCTGGCGGTGGTGCTGGCCTCGGTGGGACTGTACGCGTCGATGGCGTATTCGGTGTCGCGGCGCACGCGGGAACTGGGCGTGCGCATGGCGCTGGGTGCAAGCCGGCGGGATGTGGGACGGCTGGTGCTGGGGAATGCGCTGCGGCTGACCGGGGTCGGAGTGGCGATCGGGCTGCTGCTGGCCGCGGGCGCGACGCGCCTGTTCGCCAGCCTGTTGTTCGGAGTGAGCGCCGGCGATCCGGCGATCTTCGGCGGCGTGGTGGCGCTTCTGGCCGCCATCGCGCTGATCGCGGCTTACCTGCCGGCGCGGCGCGCGGCGCAGCTCGATCCGCTGCAAGCGCTGCGCTGCGAGTAGTGGCATCCCGCGGCAATTCGGCGCTCCGAGTAGCGCAACACGAAGTCCCGTGGAGAGACTTGTATGTTCGACTTTCGCGAGTACGTGCGGCAGAACCTGCGCCTGCGCGGGGTGCAGGCGCAACGGGAAGCCGAGATCGTAGAGGATCTCGCGCAACAGCTCGACGACGCCTATGGCGAGGCGCTGGCCCGAGGGTTGACGGAGACCGAATCGGTCGCGGCGGCGCAGCGCCACATCTCCGACTGGGCAGTTCTGGCGCGGCAGCTCGCCGCTTCGCGCCGCGTGCGGCTCTCCGGACCGAACCAATGGCAGTTGGCCGCGGACGATGCGGCTGGACGGCGCGCGTGGTGGTCGCCGCTGGCCGGGCTGGGACGCGACCTGCTGTTCAGCGCGCGCATGCTGCGCAAGAACGCGGGCTTTACCTTTGTCGCCGTCATCACGCTGGCCCTCGGCATCGGCGCCAATTCGGCGATCTTCAGCGCCGTATACCGGGTGCTGCTGCAGCCGCTTCCGTTCTACCAGCCCGAGCGCCTGGTGAGTTTTAGAGAGATCGTGCACGGGGACGAATGGAACATCTCGCTGCCCAATTTCATGGACTGGCGCGCGCGCAATCATGTGTTCGAGGACATGGCGATTTACCGTCTCTTCGGCAGCGCCATGGTCAGGACATCCGGCGGCCCGGTGATGATGCGTACCGCCAATGCGGAGCCGCGGCTGTTTCCGCTGCTGGGCGCCCACTTCATCCTGGGACGGCCATTCACCGAAGCGGAACGCCAGGCGGGCCGTCTCGACCTGGTGGTGCTGTCCTATCGCGCCTGGGACCGCTACTTCGGACGCGATCCCAACATCGTGGGCAAGCAAGTGGTGGCCGAGGGCGAGGCCGGAACTGTAGTCGGCGTGCTGGGCGAATTCCCCATCGGCGACCAGGACCTTTGGCTTCCGCTGGAAACCAGTTTTAACCCAAACGTTAACGATCGCGGCAACCACCCCGGTCTGGCGGCGGTGGCGCGGCTGCGTCCCGGCGTCAGCCTGGAGCAGGCGCAGCGCGAGATGTCGAGCATCGCCCAGTCATTGGCACGCGAGTACCCCGCGACCAATACCGACGTTGGTGTGCGCGTGTGGTCGCTGCAGGAGCGCCTGGTAGGCAACGTGCGGCTGATCCTGCTGGTGCTGTTCGCGGCCGTGGGCTTCGTGTTGCTGATCGCGTGCAGCAACGTGGCCAACATGCTGCTGGCGAGGGCCGCGGTGCGCAATCGCGAAGCGGCGGTGCGTTCCGCGCTGGGCGCCGGCCGCGGCCGGCTGGTGAGCCTGTTCCTCGCGGAGGCGTCGCTGCTGGCCGTGCTGGGCGGAGCGGCGGGCTTGGCGCTGGCCACATGGATGGTCGCCGGGCTGCGCGCGATGGCGGCGCAGTTGCTCCCCACCATGAGCGACATCACGCTGCAGCCGGCGGTTTTCGCCTTCGCTGCCGCGGTCACGCTGGGTTCCGGCCTTCTGTTCGGGCTGGCGCCCGCCCTCAGTCTCGCCCGGGCGGAGCCCGCTGAGGCGCTCACCCACGCTGGACGCAGCGGCATGATGTCGCGGGCGCACCAGAGCCTGCGCAAAGCGCTGATCGCGGCCGAGGTGGCGTTCTCCGTGATCCTGCTGTGCGGCGCGGGGCTGATGATCCGCAGTTTCGCGCGCATGATGACCGACGATCTCGGCTACCGCACCGACCACGCCTTCACCCTGTCCCTGCGGCCCGACTACACGCAGAAGCGTTCGCCGGAGCGCAGCGAGAGGTACGCGCGCAGCGTGCTGGAGCGGCTGCAGACCTTCCCCGGCGTGATTTCCGGGGCGGCGGCCTGGCCGGGGCCGGCCAATGGTGTGTGGCTGCCGAACATCAACTTCGAGGAGCACCCGGTTCCCGACGGCAAAGAGCCGATGGTCACCGCGCTCGCGGTCACGCCGCAGTACTTCTCGACTCTGGGGATTCCTTTCCAGGTGGGCCGCGGCTTCACCGACCAGGACCGCGCCGGCGCTCCGCTGGTGGCGGTGGTCAACGAGGAATTTGCGCATCGTTTCTTTCCCAACGAGAACGCGCTCGGCAAACACTTCAAGGCCATGGGTGTGGTGACGATTGGGGGCTGGGCGGAGATTGTGGGAGTCGTCGGCAACACGCGCGGCTTCAGCCTGACCGGGAAGGTCACTCCGGAGATTTACTGGCCGTTCTATCAGTTCGCCCAATGGGACCCGGGCCTGGTGATACGCGTGGAGAGCGAACCTGCGGCAGCGGCAACCGCGGTCCGCAAGCAGGTCGAAGCAGTGGATCCCACGTACACGGTTTACGGGTTCAAGGCCTTGGACGAACTGGTCGCGCAGCCGGCGGCGCGGCAGCGATTCACGCGACTGCTGCTGACCTGCCTTGCCGGCCTGGCGCTGGCGCTGGCCGCGATCGGCATTTACGGGCTGCTGTCCTACTCGGTGGCACAGCGGCGACAGGAAATCGGGGTGCGGGTCGCGCTGGGCGCAAGCGGCCGGCGGGTGCAGGCGCTGATCGTCCGGCAGACATTCGCGCCGATCGCCGCCGGGCTGGTGCTCGGGCTCGCCGGGGCCGCGGCGCTGACCCGCTTCCTGCGCGGGCTGTTGTTTGGGATCACGCCATTTGACGTGCCGACGTTCGTCTCGGTGGCGGCGATGCTGGTCGTTGTCGGCCTCTTGGCAGCGTGGGCGCCGGCGCATACCGCGGCCAGCGTAGACCCGCTGGAGGCGCTGCGGACCGAGTAGTGCAGACCGCCGGCCGAAAACACATCCAGGTAAATCGGAGGGAACCTGGAACGAGAGCTTTTCTTCGCTCCAGTCCCCTCCGCCTTGTCTATTGCATCGGCGCCATGCGGTGCGCACGCCGCATTATGTTGATGACGTTCTGCGGCAGCGTTGACCTGTGTGGTGGAGCAGTTTGCGCCGGCGCGCTGGTCCCGCCCGGCGCCGCAACAAACGCGGGAGCCTCCCCGCTGCCGGGGTCGTAAGCCTGCCCGACGATGCGGCTGCTATCGTCGATATCGTTGCCGTACAACAGATCCAGCGAACTGCCCGACACAGCGTTCAGATCGACGATGTTGCCGTGGTCCCACACTACGGCGCTGCTGCCGTTGGGACCGATGGATTGACCGGCGATCTGACCCAAATCGTTTACCGCCCAAGCGTAGCTCCTGGTGTCGCCGGGGAGAGTGCCGAGATCCTGCATTCCGCCTGACGCGGTCCAAAGAAATGCGTGAATCGGGCCTTGCGCGCTGGGAGCGAATCCGACGACTTCGCCCTGATTGTTGATGGCCGTGGGAGTGTTCCACGCACGGCCGCCGAGATTGCCGAGATCGGTGGGCCGGCCGTTCTGCCAGATCACGGCATGGGCCGCGCTGAGACCGCCGACCGCGTTCTCGCAAATCCCGGAGATGCCGACCACCTCACCTTTGTCATTGATCGCGGTAGCGGCACTGTCGGGATCGCCGGCCAGCGGCTCCAGGACCTGCACTTGGCCGTGCGCCGGTCCCCAGATCACAGCCTTGAACTGCAACACCTGCGGGCTCACACAGGTGGGATCGTGGTAGCTGGTTTCCGCCCATCCGACGACCTGGCCGCCACTGTTCGCGCCCGCGGCATAGCTGTTGTTTCCGCCGAGCGCCGGCAGCGGGCTCATGACGCCGTTCTGCCAGACGAAGCCGAGGCAAGTATGGCCGGTGGTGGGCATGAACGCAGCGCAACTCCAGGTCTCACCCAGAGGGTCGACAATCGCGGTCTCGGATATCCCGACCACGGCCGTCTGGCTGTGATTCGGCCATCCCATGCCGCTGTTGGGCCCGCCGAGTGTCCCCAGCTTCTGGGGAACTCCATGGAACCAAAGCACCGCGTTGGTGGCCTGATCACCGGCCAGGGTCGAGAAGCCCGCGATCCAATGCCGGTTGTTGAGGCTGATGGCGGCGCTCACCGATCCGCCCGTCGTACCGAGATTGGTGACGGTATAAGCGGTGCGCGTCTGCGCCGGCAGAGGCGCCGTCGCTGCCATGATAAGCGCCATGGTGAAAAGAATCGTGAGTGACCGGAATCGCATACTTCCCTCCTCCTTGATCTCCAGCGCCGCGATGACGCCGGTCACGCGGCACGCAGGCCAACTTACCGTCATCGCGGCGGCCACACTGGACGTTTGCGGACTCTTGTCGATTGAAGGTGGACAATTTCGGACGCGGCATCTTGCCGGCAAAATGGCGAAGAGATGTGATTTTGGATGTGGTCCGAAAACGTCCAACCGCGCCACGGAGTTCGATTAGGATGAGAGCGCAGAGTTATGAAGCTGGACCGGCGCATATGCTCGCGCGCGCGCCTGGCGCGCGACGCCCGTTTTGACGGCAAGTTCTACATCGCCGTCCTCACCACTCGTATTTATTGCCGTCCGATCTGCCCCGCGCGGGCCTCCAAGGAGACCAACGTCCGCTACTACCCCACCGCGGCGGCGGCAGCGGAGGCAGGTTTCCGGCCGTGCTTACGTTGCCGTCCGGAGTCCTCGCCCGGCACTCCGGCGTGGCTCGGCACACCCAACACCGTTTCGCGGGCGCTGCGCCTGATCGGGGAAAGCTGCTGGGTAGACGGCGGGGTGGAGCATCTGGCGGAGCACCTCGGCGTCGGCTCGCGCCATCTCCGCCGTCTGTTTCTGAAACATCTGGGCGCGACGCCCAGCGCGGTGGCGCAGACGCAACGCCTGCACTTTGCCAAGAAGCTCATCGACGAAACGCAGCTTCCAATGGGCGATGTGGCCATGGCTGCGGGCTTCGGTTGCGTGCGGCGCTTCAACGCGGCGATCCGCAAGGTCTACCACCGCACGCCCAGCGACATCCGCCACCTGGCGCAGGAGAACAGGAAACCGCCGGAGGACCACTACCTCTTCCACTTGCGCTTCCGACCTCCGTACCACTGGCGGGCGATGCTCGACTTTCTCGGTCCGCGGGCGACGCCGGGAGTGGAGAAGGTAGACCATGAGGGATACGTCCGCACCATCCAGTTCGAAGGCAAGGAGGGATGGTTCGAGGTCGCGGCCGACCCGGTAAACCACGGCCTGGCGGTGCGGGTCTATTTCCCGGATTCTCGCCATCTGTTCGCCATCGTGGAGCGAATCCGCAAGATGTTCGACTTGAGCGCGGACTGGCCGGCGATATCCCACATCCTCGGCAAAGACCCGCTGCTCGCCAAGTTAATCGTCAGCGCCCCAGGCCTGCGCGTCCCCGGATGCTGGAACGGTTTCGAGTTGGCCACGCGGGCGATTCTTGGCCAGCAGGTCACGGTGAAAGGCGCGACCACACTGGCGGGACGATTAGTCCAGGTCTTCGGACGGCCGCTGGCGAAGAGCAACGGGTTGACTCACCTTTTTCCCCGGCCGGAAACGCTGGTCAACGCCAGACTGGAGACCCTCGGCTTGCCCAAGGCGCGCGCCGAGAGCATCCGCGCCCTGGCGCGCGCGGTGTGCGATGGGCACATCCGCTTCGAGGGAGGCCCGAAATCGGCGGAATTCCAGGAACAGCTCTGCGCGATCCCGGGCATCGGGAAATGGACCTCCCAGTACGTCGCCATGCGGGCCTTGGGCGAGCCCGATGCCTTTCCCTCCGGAGATCTTGGACTCATCCGCGCCCTGGCAGTGAAGAACGCCGGCGAACTGGAGCGCCGGTCGGAGTCGTGGCGTCCGTGGCGCGCTTATGCGGCCATGCACCTGTGGAATGCCGCTCACTAATTACAAGCCATCTCATAAATGCGGCAGGCACACCACAGGGGCTAAAGCCCATCGGGAATGGGTGCAAAAATCGCGGGCCTAAATGTGAGATTTCAGGACGTTGTTCCCAACAAGTGAATAGTCCATTCGACCTGGACCGGAGAAGCTGAAGGTGCGAACCAAAGCTATCCGGAGGAAGAATGGACCTGCACCAGAATGCCCGACTTACCTTCTATAGTCGAGAAGCTTTAGCCAAAAAAGTCATGGTCGAGAAGGTGACGCTGAACGCGGCTGCAGCCGCGTTCAGCGTCAGCGCGCGCACGGCCCGCAAATGGGTGCGCCGCTACCGCGAGCACGGCCGCGACGGTCTTCGCGATCATTCCTCGCGCCCCTCCCGCTCGCCACGCCGCACCCGGCCCGCAGTGGCCGACCAGGTGCTCATGCTCCGCCGCCAGCGCTGGACCGGCGTACGCATCGCCCAGCACCTCGGACTCAGCCGCGCCACCGTCAGCCGCATCCTGCGCCGCCACAAGCTCAGTCGTATGCGCGACCTGCAACCGGCGCCTCCCGTCGTGCGCTACGAACATCCCCACCCCGGCGACCTGCTGCACCTGGACACCAAAAAACTGGCCCGCATCGTCAAGCCCGGTCACGGCATCACCGGCGATCCCCGCGACGAAACCCGGGGCGCCGGCTGGGAGATCCTGCACGTCGCCATCGACGACCACTCCCGCATCAGCTTCACCCACATGCACCCCGACGAGCGCGCCCAATCCACCGTTGCCTTCCTCTACGCCGCCGTTGCTTACTACCGCCGCTTCGGCATCACCATCCGCCGCGTGCTCACCGACAACGCTCCCTGCTACTACTCCCGCCTGTTCGCACGCGCCTGCCGCCAACTCGGCCTCCGCCACCTGCGCACCCGACCCTATACGCCCCGCACCAACGGAAAAGCCGAACGCTTCATCCAGACCGCCCTGCGCGAATGGGCTTATGCTCGCCTTTACCAGAACTCCGCCCAGCGCACCGCCGAGCTCGACCTCTGGACTCACCAGTACAACTG
The DNA here is from genome assembly GCA_035763305.1 of Terriglobales bacterium. Classification (GTDB taxonomy): domain Bacteria; phylum Acidobacteriota; class Terriglobia; order Terriglobales; family Acidobacteriaceae; genus DASUBK01. The sequence goes on from DASUBK010000013.1 coordinate 14,198, forward strand.
GCACCGACCGCATGCTAGTCTGGGCCAGTCGCCACCCATCTCTCGCTCCGGTCTAGATGGGAACAACGTCTTGAGACACCACACCTAAAGACGAGGCCGTCACCGGAGTCTAAGAACATCTGAGCGCCGCAAGCGGAAATGCCCTGTGCGTTGTTCAGATTGCGCTTGAACACCAACCCGACGTACGCGACCCCGGTTCGGATACCGTCAACTTTCCACGGCCGCCCACCCAACTTATAAAAAGCTGTTGTACTCAGATTCCAGGCGATCTGCGATTGCATTAGCTCCTCAGCCTTCTCTCGGGCGCTCTCGCCC
>DASUBK010000014.1:0-16870 GCA_035763305.1 Terriglobales bacterium
AAGAAAGGTGTGCCGTGGTTCAACCAGGTTTCGCCCGGCTTCTTCCGCACCATGGGTACGCCCTTGATCGCCGGCCGCGACTTCCAGGACACCGACGACGCCTCCGCTCCCAGCGTGGCCATCGTCAACCAGGAGTTTGCCCGCAAGTTCTTCGACGGCGCCAATCCTCTGGGCAAGACCTTCAAAATGTCTTACGGCCCCCGGCAACCGATCCTTTTCCAGATCATCGGTATGGCTGCGGATAGCAAGTACGGCGACCTGCGGGAACCGAATTCGCCCCAGGTGTACCTCGCCGAAGCGCAGACCTGGCAGCCCGACATGGACGCCCAGGTGGTGATCCGCTCCGACACCGGCCTGGAGTCGCTGACCTCCGCCGTCAAGCGCACCGTCGCCCAGGCCAGCCCCGAGGCGGTACTCAATTTCAAGGTCTTCCGCACCATGGTGCGCGACGGCCTGGTGCGCGAGCGCCTGATGGCCACCCTCTCGGGCTTTTTCGGTGGCCTGGCGGCGCTGCTGGCCGTGATCGGCCTCTACGGCGTGATCTCCTACATGGTGGTCCGCCGCCGCAACGAGATCGGCATTCGCATGGCCCTGGGCGCGGCCAGGAGCAACATCGTTTCCCTGGTCATGGGAGAAGCGGGCATCCTCGTCGCCATTGGCGTAGCCATCGGCGCGGCGCTTTCCGTGGCCACCGCCAGTACGGTTCGTACCCTGCTGTTCGGACTCACGCCCACCGATCCCTTGACCTTCGTGCTGGCCATCGCGGGCTTGGCCCTGGTCGCCACCCTCGCCACCCTGTTGCCCGCACGACGCGCGGCGGCTTTGGATCCCATGGTCGCCCTGCGCGACGAGTAAGAAGAAATTTGAAATTTCAAATTTCAAATTTCAAATTGACCGTGTCATCCCGAGCGCGGCGGCGGTTTCCGGAGCGAAACGGAGGAAACCGCTGCCGAGTCGAGGGACCTTGTGGTACCTGCTTACCTGTGAGACGCGAAACGTTGCAACTTTCTCCTCTCGCCCTCATCCTTTCAACCCATGGCCATCAATCCTTATGCCCCTCAACTCGGCGACCAGAATCCGCGGCAGGTGATCGGAGCCACGCCCTCGCGCCTGCAGCAATTGTTCGATTCCCTGGGCCCGGCGCGCGCCAATGAGCCGATCGCGCCCGGCAAGTGGAGCCCGCGCCAGATCTTCTGCCACCTCGCCGACTGCGAAATCGCCTTCGCCTTCCGCCTGCGGCAGACGCTGGCCGAGGACCACCATGTCATGCAGCCATTCGACCAGGACGGCTGGGCAAAGTCCTACCACGCCTACGACGCCGCCTCGGCGCTGGCGGTGTTCTCGGCTCTCCGGCGCTGGAACCTCGCCCTTTTGGCTGCCGCTCCCAAGGAAGCTGCGTCCAAGCCGGTCACCCATCCCGAGCGCGGCACCATGACCTTCCACACCATCGTGGAGACCATGGCCGGCCACGACCTCAATCATTTGAAGCAGGTCGAGGCGGTGGCGGCCAAGGCACAAGGGGCAAAGTAGGAGAGAAAACCCAACGCGGAGGAACGGAGGAATGAACTGATCTTTAACTTCGTGTCCTTCGTGGGACCTTCGTGCCCTTCGTGTGAACCGGCCCCGCTCGTTCCCACGAACGACACGAAGGTCCCACGAAGTTCACAAAGAATGAGATCTGCTGATTCCTCCGCGTCCTCCGTTCCTCCGCGTTAGGTTTTTGCAGGCCACTTCCGATTTGACGGCGTCTGCCGCGCGCACTACCCTTCAGGCCGTCTTCATCTTTCATGGAGAGGCTACCGTGCGCATCTTCGCCGCCGTCCTCCTTGTCTCCTCCGTCGCCCTGGCGCAGTCCCAGCCGCAAAAGATCGAACTCCCCTACACGCCGTCGCTCGACGTCACCGCCATGGACCGCAGCGTGGATCCCTGCACCGACTTCTACCAGTACGCCTGCGGAGGATGGCAGAAGAACAATCCCATCCCGCCCGACCAGGCTTCGTGGTCGGTGTACGCCAAGATGCAGAACGACACCCGCGAGGTCTTGCGGCAGATTCTGGAAAAAGCGGCGCAGAACGATCCCCGCCGCGACGACGTGCAGCAGAAGATCGGCGACTTCTACGCCAGTTGCATGGACGAGCCGGCGGTCGAGGCGGCGGGCCTGAAGCCGCTCGCGCCCGAACTGCGGCAGATCGATGCCATCGCCAACGTGCACGACCTCGCCGCCTACCTGGCGCACTTTCATCCCACCGACATCACCGTCTACTTCGGCAACTCCGCGCTCTTCCGCTTCGGCTCGACGCAGGACTTGAAGAACTCCCAGCAGGTGATCGCCGAACTCGACGAGGGCGGCATCGGCCTGCCCGACCGCGACTATTACTTGAAGGATGATCCGCGCTCCGTCAACCTGCGCAACCAGTACGTCACCCACGTGCAGAAGATGCTGGAACTCATCGGCGAAAAGCCCGAGACTGCTGCGGCCGACGCGCAAACCGTATTGCGCATCGAGACGGCGCTGGCAAAGGGCTTTCAGAGCCGCGTCGCCCGCCGCGACCCCAACAACACCTACCATCGCATGAGCGCTGCCGAAGCGGCGCGACTGGCGCCGGCGTTTCCCTGGGCGGAGTACTTCAAGAAGATCGGCGTAGCGCCAGATCCGCCGCTGAACGTGGCTTCGCCCGATTTCCTCAAGGTGCTGAACACGGTGCTCACCTCCGAACCCCTGGACGCGCTGAGGCCCTACCTCCGCTGGCACCTGGTTCACGCCCAAGCCCGCTACCTTCCGGCCGCGATTGTGAATGAGGACTTCAACTTCTATGGCCGAGCCCTGACCGGTCAAAAGGAATTGCAGCCGCGCTGGAAGCGCTGCGTGCGCTACGAGGACTGGGTCTTGCGCGACGACTTGGGCCGCGCCTACGTTGCCGCCGCCTTCAGCCCGGAGCTGAAAGCACGCACCCTGACCATGGTGCGCCAGGTCGAGGCCGCCATGCAGCAGGACATCGAGCAGTTGAACTGGATGTCGGACACCACCAGGCAGCAGGCTCTGGCCAAGCTCCACGCCGTGGCCAACAAGATCGGCTATCCCGACACCTGGCGCGACTACTCCCGCTACCAGGTGGTCCGCGGCGACCTGCTGGGCGACGGCATGCGCGGCAATGCGGTAGAGTTTCAGCGCTTCCTGGCCAAGATCGGCAAGCCGGTGGACCGCGGCGAATGGCTGCTATCCGCCGCCATGGTCAACGCCAACTACAATCCGCAACTGAACGACATCAGCTTTCCCGCCGCGCAACTGCAGCCGCCCGCCTTTGATCCCCGTATGGACGATGCGCCCAACTACGGCAACACCGGCGGCACCATCGGCCACGAACTCACCCACGGCTTCGACGACGAGGGCCGCCAGTTCGACGCCCAAGGCAACTTGCGCGACTGGTGGACGGAGAAGGACGCGGCCGAATTCCAGCAGCGCGCCGCCTGCGTGCAGCAGCAGTACGCGCAGTACGTGGTCGTCGACGACGTGCACATCAACAGCAAGCTGACGCTGGGCGAGGACGTTGCCGACCTCGGCGGAGTCATGCTCGCTTACATGGCATGGAAGGACCAGACGAAGAACCAGCAGTTGGTAGCGAAGGACGGGCTCACCCCGGAGCAGCGCTTCTTCGTCGGCTACGCCCAGAGCTGGTGCTCCAACGAGCGGCCGGAAAATCAGCGCATGCGGGCGCTGGTGGATTCGCATTCTCCCGCGAAGTACCGCACCAACGGCGTGGTGGTGAACATGCCGGAGTTCCAGAAGGCCTTCGCCTGCAAAACCGGCCAGCCCATGGCGCCGGAGAAGCGATGCCGGGTGTGGTAGGTGGCTGTTGGTTGTTAGTTGTTAGTTGTTGGCGTTCGTTCTTGGTGCTTGGTTTGATTCTTTCGTGCGCAACCAATCAGCACGATCGAACAATAGGGAACCAAGAACCAACAACCAATAACTAACAACCTCCTACCCCGTCTTCTTCACCGCCTGGCCGCCTTCGGCGCGCTCGATCTTCACCCGCGTGATGCGCGCTGCGTCCATCGCCAGCACCGTGAAGCGGCGGCCCTCGAATTCGAAGCTGTCCCCGATCTTGGGCATCCGCTGCAGTTCGTAGAGCACGAAGCCGGCCAGCGTTTCGAAGCCGCGATCGCGCGGCAGGATGAGGTGATACTGTGTTTCCAGGTCGCGGATGTTGACGAAGGCGTCCAGTTCCATCGAAGTGGCGCCCGGAGCGAAGGCCTGCGGCGCCACGTCGAACTCGTCCTCGATCTCGCCCACGATCTGCTCCAGCACATCCTCGACCGTCACCACGCCCGAGGTCGATCCAAACTCGTCTACCACCACCGCCAGGTGGCGCTTGCGGCGTTTGAATTCCAGCAGCAGGTCGGGGATGGGCTTGCTCTCCGGCACCACCAGCACCTCGCGCATGATGTCGCGCACTTTCATGGCCGACAACCGCAGCAGCAGCGGATCGCCTGCCGGCCGGGTGTAGCGCGTGCGCATCCAGCGCGTCAGGTCCTTGCTGTAGAGCAGGCCGATGATGTGCTCCGGGCCGCGCTGCGCGTCGTACACCGGGATGCGCGAATGCTGCTCCTCCACCACCCGCGAAAGCGCTGCTTCCAGCGGCATCTCGGAAGCCAACGAAAAGATGGCGTGCCGCGGCACCATGATCTCGCGCACCGTGATGTTCTCCAGTTCCAGCGCGCGCACCATCAGCTGCTCCTGGAAGGGCTCCACCATGCCGTAGCGCCGCGAGGCGGTGACGATCATCTTCAGCTCTTCCGGCGAGTGGATGCCGGCCGCGCGCACCTGCTGCATGCCGAACAGCCGCAGCACCAGCCGCGCCGAACGCGTCACCACCTGCAGGAAGGGCCGGGTGATGCGCATGAAAACGTCCATCGGCGTGGCGACGGCCAGCGCCACTCGCTCGGTGCGCTGCAGCGCCAGAGCCTTCGGGACCACCTCGCCCAGCACCACGTCCAGGTAGGTGATCACCACGAAGGCGATGGCAATCGCCAAGGCGTGGGCGTACACCGCTCCGTGGGGAAGCTTGTGAAAGGCGGGCAGAAAGATCGCGGCCAGCGTGGGTTCGCCAACCCAGCCCAGGCCGAGCGCCGCCAGGGTCACGCCCAACTGCACCGCGCTGAGCATGTCCTCCATGCGCGAGTGCAGGCGCTGGACGGTGCGGGCCCCGATGCGGCGGGCCTCGATCAGTTGCTGGATGCGCGTGTCGCGCACGCTGATCAAGGCAAACTCCGCGGCGACAAAAAAGGCGTTCACCGCGATGAGCAACAGGACAGCCAGCACGCGCAGGAGCACGTAAGCAGCCATGTAGCGTAAATTCTACCCGAATCCCGTGGCCGTAGAACGAATCACGTAGCCGCAGGGCGAATCACGTAGCCGCAGGCGCCCTCGCCTGCGGATTACTCCGCTCTCAGCCTGGTAGGCCCCGCCGCCCTCGCCGGGGCGGTCCTGCGCTCCTCCGAGCCCGCGCCTCCGCGCCGAACACCGTTCCCGTTCTGAGATCAGGCTCAGCCCCAAACCGTTTTGACGCGCAGAAATCCCTACCTGCTCACCTCTGCCTTTCGTACAACGTCCATAGAACCAGCTGGAGCCGCGGCATGAACGACATTCGCTACGCGTTGCGCACCCTGTGGCAGCGGCCCGCCCTGACCGCGGTCATCCTCCTGACCCTGGCTGCCGGCATCGGCGCCGTCACCGCCATGTTCAGCATCCTCTACGCGGTGCTGCTGCGTCCCCTGCCCTTCTCCCATCCCGACCAACTGCTGCTGGTGCGCACCTACTACCAGGCGGAGGGCGGGAGTGGGCCACTGTCCCCGCCCGATTATCGCGACCTGCGCGACACGGCCAAATCCTTGCAATCGGTCGCGGCCCTGCGCTTCGTCTTCGAACGCACGGTCAACACCGGCGGCCGGCCGGAGCGCGTTCCCGAGACCTCCATCAGCTTGAACCTGCTGCCCACGCTGGGCGTGCAGCCGATCCTGGGCCGCGGATTCACGCCCGACGAAGAGCGCGGCCACGTGGTCCTGCTCAGCTACGAGTACTGGCAGCGCCGCTTCAACGGCAGCAGGGATGCCATCGGCAAGACCCTCACCATCGATGGCGAGAACGACGTGATCGTCGGCGTGCTGCCGCCGCGTTTCGTGTGCGTAGAACCCGCCGACCTCTACCGTCCGATGGAGGCCGACCGCATCGCCTCCGGACCGCGCCGCAACCACAATTGGACCGTCATCGCCCGCCTGCGCGACGGAGTGACTCTGCAGCAGGCGCGCTCCGAACTGCAGGTCTTCTCGCGTCAACTCGCCTCCCAGTATCCCGACTCCAACCGCAATGCCGAATTGCGCGCCACGCCGCTGCAGGAAGCGATGGTCAGCGACTATCGCCTGCCGCTGCTGGTGCTGATGGCGGCGGTCACGCTGGTGCTGCTGATTGCCTGCGGCAACGTGGCCGGCCTGCTCTTGGCTCGCGGCGCCGCCCGCCGCAACGAACTCGCCGTCCGGGTCGCGCTGGGCGCCTCACCGGGACGGCTGGTGCGGCAGTTTCTGACCGAGACGATGCTGCTGGCGATCGCCGGCGGCGTTCTGGGAATCGCCATCGCGCTCGCGCTCCACGCCTTGGCTCTCCGCCATCCGGCGATCACGGCCATGACGACCGGCGCGCCGGCCCTGGATCCGCGAGTGCTGGCCTTCGCTCTCGCCGCCTCGCTCGCCACCGCTCTGCTGTGCGGCATTGCTCCTGCCTGGGCGGCGCGTGACATGTCGCCCGCCGAAGATCTCAAATCCGGCGCCCGCAGCACCGGCGCGCGCCCCGGCACCCGCCTGCGCTCCGCTCTCGTCATCGGACAGATCGCCCTTTCCGTCGCCTTGCTGATCGGCTCGGGACTGCTGCTGAAGACGCTGCTCCGCCTGCGCGCCGTGGATCTGGGCTTCGACCCTCACCGCCTGCTGACCGCGCAAATCGCTTTGCCCGCCGCCGATTACTCCAGCCTGCCGCGCCGGGCGCAGTTCTACCGCGCTTTACAGGAGGACCTGCGCGGCCGGCCGGGCGTGGAAGGCGTCGGGATCATCAACCTGCTGCCGGTTCGCTCCCCCTTTAATGACGTCGGCGTCTGGCCCGCGGACACTCCGCCCGCCAACCGTGCGGACGCTTCCATCGCCTACCGTCGTTGGGTGCTGCCCGGATATTTCGAGGCCATGCGCATCCCGCTGAAGGCCGGACGCACCATCGCCGACAGCGACGAAGCCGGACGCAATCCAGTCATCGTCCTCAACGAACCGCTGGCCCGGCGCCTCTTCCCCAACCGGGATCCGCTGGGACAGTGGGTGGTCGTGGACACCATGCGCGACCAGCCTTATACCGCGCAGGTGGTCGGAATCGTCGGCGAGGAGAAGATCAACGGCGCCGCCAACTCCGATTCTCCAGCTATGTACGTTTCCTATCTCCAGGACCCGTTGTTGACCATGGAAATCGCTCTGCGCGGCGACTCCAGGCAAACGTCGGAGGCGCTGCGCTCCGCAATGGCCAAACTGGATCGCAATGTTCCCGTAGCCCGCCTGGAGACCATGGAATCCATCCTCGATCAGTCGCTGGGCAACCAGCGCCTCTCGGCGCAACTGCTGGCGGCATTCGCGCTGGCGGCGGTCTTGCTGGCGGCCATCGGCCTGTACGGCGTGCTGGCCTTCCAGGTCAGCCAGCGCACCCAGGAGATCGGCGTGCGCATGGCGCTGGGAGCGACTCGCAGCCACGTCCTCGGCCTGGTAGTGCGGCGCGGCATGGCGCTGGTCGGCATCGGATTGGCCGTAGGCTTCGGATTGTCGTGGTGGGGAGTGCGCCTGCTGCGCTCGCTGCTGTTCGGCGTCGCCGCCAACGACCCCGCCAGCTTCGCGCTCGCTCTTGGCGCGCTGCTTGCCGTCGGTCTCGTGGCTTGTTCCCTGCCCGCCTGGCGCGCCAGCAAAGTGGACCCGATGATCGCCCTGCGCAGCGAATAAGCAGATGTTGGATCGGTCCGGGCCCGAACCAATCACCACATCACTCAATCACCAAATCAGCGGTGTTCCTGCTTCCTTTTTCCCGAATCGCCGGTCTAACGCAATGACGTCAGGGAACCATGCCGGAGCGGCCCGTTCCCCTGTTGGAGGCCGGTCGACCTCGACCGGCGTGCCGCTCCGGCTGGGACGAAAATCTTTGGAACCGGTAGCCGTGGCGCTGCGTATCCTGAACCAGGACGTTCCCTGTGCCGCGCCCTGCCGCTTGAACCGGTTTGAAGAGAGTGCTGCACTAGCGGCATGCCGGCAGCACGGGGGATCTCGGGGGCCCTCCAGCCCGGAGATCCCCAAGTTTCTTGCAGCGCTGAGGAGATCGCCATGCATTACCTGAAATCGCTCTTGGCTGTGGTGCTTGTGGTGGGAGTGGTGGGCCTGGTGGCGGCGCGCGCGCCCCGCGACAACGGCGGCGGCGGCTCGTTCCTGGACGGAGCCTGGGGCTTCTCCTCCGCCCAGGGCGTCTTCGATCGCACCCTCAACGTCAGCGGGCCGGTCGATCTCGAGATTCGCACCGGGTCGGGACACATCAGCGTGCGCCGCGGCGACAGCAGCGCGGTGGTGGTCCACGCCATCGTCAAGGCGCGCGACAGTTACGGCCGCTCGGCCGAGGAGCGCCTGCAGGACATCATCAAGAACCCGCCCATCGAGCAGAACGGCAACAGCATCGTCATCGGCCGTTTCCACGACGAGGAGCGCGGTAACAACGTCTCCATCAGCTACGAGATCACGACCCCGGCGCAGACCCGGCTGAACTCCCATACCGGCTCCGGCGGCCAGGACATTGACGGCGTGCAGGGTCCGGTGGAAGCCAAGGCCGGCTCCGGCTCGATTCACGTCAACAACGTGGGTGGCGACGTGAATGCGCACACCGGCTCCGGCGGAGTGGACGCCAACAACATCCAGGGCGGCCTGCGCGCCTCGGCGGGCAGCGGCACCATTCGCGCCAGCAACGTCGGCACGGCCTCTTCGAACGCGATGGCCAACACCATCGACGTGGGCACCGGCTCCGGCGGCATCCGCCTGGAGAACGTGCGCGGCGCGCTGCGGGCCAGCGCCGGCAGCGGCCACATCAGCGCCGGCGGCCAGATGGCCGGCGAGTGGAACCTGCGCACCGGCTCCGGAGGAGTCGAAGTGCGTTTGCCCGCTGACGCTGCCTTCGATCTCGACGCCCACACCGGCTCCGGCTCGCTGAACATCGGGCCGCCGGTCACCATCCAGGGCCAGATCGGGCGCCGCGAGATCCGCGGCAAGGTGCGCGGCGGCGGCTCGCTGCTGTACGTGCACACGGGTTCGGGCGGAATCACCGTGGAGTGAGGAATCGGGCGATCGGTTCATTGAGTCATCGGGTGATCGGGTCATCGGATGAGAAGGCGGATCGATCACCCGATGGCCCGATCACCCGATGCTTTCTTGACTTTGTTGCAACCGCCGCGCTACTTTCGGCCTGCTTTTCATTCTCAGGCGGCGCGACGAGGCAACTGTGGCCCAGCGGTTGGTTACCATCACGAGCGACTTCGGAGTCAACGACCACTACGTGGGAACGATGAAGGGCGTGATTCTCAACATCAATCCCGACGCCCACATTGTCGACGTCTGCAACGCCGTGCAATCCTTCGACATCCTCGACGGCGCCCTCACCATCGCCCAGTCCTACCGCTATTTCCCCAGCAATACGATTCACCTGGTGGTGGTCGATCCGGGCGTCGGCACCCCCCGGCGGCCCATCCTGGTGGTCACCGAGAAGCACATGTTCATCGCCCCCGACAACGGCGTGCTCTCGCTCGTCTACGAGCGCGAAGAGCGCATTTCGGTGCGGCACATCACTTCCGAGCATTATTTCCTGCAGCCGACCAGCACCACCTTTCACGGGCGCGACGTCTTTGCCGCCGTCGCCGGCTACCTGAGCAAAGGCATGGAAGTGGCCAAGTTCGGCGAGGAGATCACCGACTACGTCCGCTTCGCCGCGCCCAAGCCCAAGCCGGTGGACGCCCAGACCATGAAGGGCGTGGTGTTGAAGGTGGACAAGTTCGGCAACCTGGTCACCAACATCACGCCCAAAGAACTGCCGCAGCTGTTCAGCGAGACTCCGCCGGCGTTCAAAGCCACTATCGGCCGGGCGACCGTGACCAGCATGAGGCAGTCGTACGCCCAGGGCGTCCAGGGCGAAGTCTTCGCGCTCCTGAACAGCATGGGATTCCTGGAAATCGCGAGCAATCGCGGTTCCGCGGCCCAGATCGCCGGCGCCGGCAAGGGCGTCGAAGTCACCGTGGCGTTGGAATCCGCCCAGGCGGGAGCAGTGACCTCCTGAGTCCTGGCGCGTCCAAGGAAATGTGAGCGCTCTCTCCATCCGCGTCCACGGCCACGTTGAGCCCGGCTACGAACCGGTGGCGGAAGAGTTCGAGCGCAATTTCAGCGAGCGCGGCGAAGTTGGCGCCGCCTGCGCCATCTACCACCATGGCAAACCGGTAGTTGATATCTGGGGCGGCCTGCGCCACGCCGCCGCCAACGCGCCTTGGGAAGAGGACACGCTGCTCTGCGTCTTCTCCGTCTCCAAGGGCATGGCAGCAGCCACGATGGCGGTCGCGCACTCCCGCGGCCTCTTCGATCTCGATCAGCCGGTGGCCAGGTACTGGCCGGAGTTCGGCCAGAACGGCAAGGCGGAGATCACGGTTCGCCAGTTGTTCTCTCACCAGGCCGGACTGTGCTGCGTCGACGAACCGCTGAATCCGCGCAAGATCTCCGATCCCGATCTGATGGCCGCCATCCTCGCCCGCCAGCGCCCCGCTTGGAAGCCAGGCACGCGCTGCGGCTATCACGCTTTCACCCTGGGCTGGTATCAGAGCGAACTGCTCCGCCGCATCGATTCGCAGCATCGCACGCTGGGCCGCTACTTCGCCGACGAACTCGCCAAGCCGCTGGGCGCCGAGTTTTACTTCGCCGTCCCTGCGGGCGTGGATGAAAAGCGCATTGCGCTCCTGACCTCGTTAAGCAAGCCGGGGCTGCTGTTTCACATGCGCGAGCTGCCCAAGGGTTTCGTGCCCGCGCTGTTCACCCCGTTTTCGTTGACGCGGCGTACCCTGATGAATCCCAAGCTGCGCGGTCCTGCCGACTTGTGCGACCCGCAGTGGCGCAAGCTGGAGATTCCCTCCGCCAACGGCGTCGGCCAGGTGCGCGCCGTGGCCAGGGTTTATGGATCGCTCTCCACCGGCGGAACGGAGTTGGGGATCACCGCCAAAACGCTGGCGGAATTGAAAGCTTCGCCGCGCCTGCCCTCCAAGGGTGACCGCGACCTCGTGCTCAAAATGCCGATGGGCTACGCTTTCGGATTCTCCAAGCCTTCGCTCGCCTTCCCCTACGGTTCCAGCGATCGCACCTTCGGCGCCTTGGGAGCGGGGGGCGCCGCCGGGTTCGCCGATCCCGACGCCAAGATCGGCTTCGCCTACGCTTCCAACAAAATGGGATACCAGATCTGCAACGATCCCCGCGAGCGCGCCCTTCGCGACGCGCTCTACGCCTCGCTGGCCATGATGGAGCGGGCTAGGGATTTCGCGGCTTCGGGCGGGCGTAACGTTCCATCTCGGCCGTCCATTTAAGAAAGCGCGCCAGCTCCGCCTTCTCCCGCCACACAAACCCCCAGAACTCCAGGAAGCCGATCTCGCCCATCTTCATGCCGGAGTAGGTCTCGATCCGCCAGCGCAGATACGGGCTGCGCCACGGGGCCAGGCGGTGCCCACGGCTGGCGTTCCATACGAATTGCAGGAGCTTGCGCATGGAAAAGGCCAGTATAGCCGGTCACCGCTGGTCTCTCGCCGTCACTCTGCTTCGTGCCCTTCGTGGAGCCTTCGCGCCCTTCGTGTAAACCGGCCCTGTCAACGGGCAACGAATGGCCCATGGCTAATTGCTAAAATCTCCCCATGCCCTCTCCGCGGGAAACCGCCGAAGACCACTACTACGCCGCCCTCGATCTCTACGCCGAGGGCGAACATGAGCGCGCCATCGAGGAATACCGCAAGTCCATCGCCGCCGACCCCAGCTTTACCGAGGCCATGCACGGCCTCGCCCGCGCCTACCAGGACCTCAATCGATTTGACGAGGCGATTGAAGTCGCGAAGAAGATCGCCGAACTCGATCCCGACGACATCCTCGCCCACACCTCGCTCTCGATTCTCTATCAGAAGAAAGGCATGGTTCCCGAGGCAGAGGCGGAGGGCAACAAGGCGCGCGTGCTGGGCTGGAAGCAGGAACTCAAGCAGAAGAAGCAGCAGAACCCGCCCGCGTAAGCCGCCGCTGCGCCCGCACCACCATCCAGGAAAACAGCGCCGCGGTAATCGCGCCGCCGGCGAATCCCAACGCCGACATCATGGCCACCGAATACGCGTCGGTTCGTCCGCCGCTGACGATCAGCCAACTCGCGGCCGCCGCGACCGCCCCCGCAGCCGCGCCGGTGCCGGTGGACTTAACCATCACCTTGCCGGCGGAAGCTCCCTCGCGCGCCCAGCGGTGCGCCAGGTATCCGACCAGGAATCCCGCCGGCAGCGCTCCCGGGCCGAACATCATCACCGCAACGAAGAAATAGAACGCGGTGGCCAGCAGCGCGCTGAGCTGGCGAGTAGCGATCGCGCCCGCGACGGACGTTACCAGTGCCCCCAGCAGTGGGCCCACCAGCGCGGAGAACAACGCGCCGGCAACGCCAATCTTCATGGAGCGGGAGAGGGCCACGGCAGTTTCAGTTTCAGTTTCGGTTTCGGTATTGTCAAACCTGACGGCTTGCGCGTAGGTGCAGGCGCCCCCGCCTGCACAAGCGAGCGCAGCTCGCCGGAGATGCGGACGCAGGCGCGTCCGCCGGACAGGCGAGGGCGCCTGTCCCTACGTGGAATTACAAATCGTATTTCTTCAGCAAGTGACGGAAGCTGCGATACGACAGCTTCAACATCTCCGCCGCCCGCGTCTGCACCCCGTTCGACTGCTTCAGCGCCGATTGGATGAGATTCCGCTCGATCGAAGCCACGTACCGCTCCATGTCCAGGCCGTCGGAGGGGATCGCGGACGGCGATTCTCCCACGCCCGCCGCCGCCGCGGCCGCGCGCACCTTCGCCCGCTCCACCGGCAACTCGACCCGCAGCACGTCGGAAGTCTCCAGCGCCACCGCCCGCTCGATGGTGTTCTCCAACTGGCGCACGTTGCCCGGCCACTCGTAGTCGCACAGCGCGTTCAGCGACGCCTCCTCGATGCGCAGGATGCTCTTGTGCGCCGCCGGCGCATACTTTTTCAGGAAATGATTGGCCAGCAGCGGAATGTCTTCCCGGCGCTCGCGCAGCGGGGGCACCTCGACAGGAATGACGCTCAAGCGATAGTAGAGGTCCTCGCGGAAGGCGCCCTCGGCCACCGCGCGGTCGAGGTCGCGGTTGGTAGCGGCAATCACCCGCACGTCGATGGAGATCTCGTCCGTCCCGCCCACCGGCCGCACCACGCGCTCCTGCAGCACGCGCAACAGCTTCACCTGCATGGCGACCGTCATCTCGCTGATTTCGTCGAGGAAGATGGTCCCGCCATGAGCCACCTCGAACAACCCGCTCTTGTTCTGGTTGGCGCCGGTGAATGCGCCCTTCACGTAGCCGAACAGTTCGCTCTCCAGCAGCGTCTCGGGAAAGGCGCCGCAGTTGATGGAGACGAAGGGCTCGGCGGTACGCGTCGAGCAGACGTGCACCGCGCGCGCCACCAGTTCCTTGCCGGTGCCGCTCTCGCCGTGCACCAGCACCGTGCTGTTGGTGGTGGCCACGGTGCGGATGGTCTGCTTCAGCTTCTCCATCGCCGGGCTGACCCCGACGATGTTGTCCAGCGAGTTGCGCCCGGCGGCGTCGCGGCGGTAGGCGAAGTTCTGCCGCTTCAGCGACAGGCTCTCCATCGCCCGGTTGACCGCCACCCGCACGTCCTCGATCAGCCCCGGCCCTTTGCGCAGGTACTCGAACGCGCCTCCCGCCTTGACCGCCTGCACCGCGGCTTCCAGGTCGTCCACGGCGGTGATCAGCACCACCGCGGTCTCCGGGGCCGCCGCGTGGGCGTAGCGCAGCACTTCGATGCCGTTGGTGCGCGGCATCTTGATGTCGGTGACGACCACGTCGAACAGAGCCGACTGGATCTTTCTCTTGGCGTCGTCGCCGCCATTGACGGTCTCGACCTTGTGCCCGTCCTTGCGCAGCGCGATATCCAGAACTTCGCAGATGGAGCGCTCGTCGTCGCAGACCAGGATGTTACCCACGGGGCCCCCTTCCCGCCGCTACGGCAATCGCCGGCGCCGGCTGCGGACGCGCCGTATCGCTGCGCCGCAGACGCACCACGAACTCGGCCCCGTTGCCCTCCGACGAGCGCACCGCGATCTTGCCGTCGTGCGCCTGCACGATCTGGTACACCAGCGCCAGTCCCAGGCCGGTGCCGCCGACGAACGACGATTGAAACGGCTCGAAGATTTTTTCCATTTGTTGCGGCGACAATCCCGCTCCTGTATCGGCGAAGCTGATGACCCAGTAGTCGCGGTCGCCGCGCAAGGATACCGTCAGCGTTCCGCCCCGCTCCGCCATGGCGCGCACCGCGTTTTCGCAGATGTTCCAGAACACCTGCTTGATGCGGTCGGTGTCCACCGCGGCCCGGGCGCTGCTCACGGCGATGTTCCGCACCACTTCAATGCGGCTTTTGCCGTCCGCTTCGGGGCTGAACTCCGCCCGGTTGCGCAGCAGCAGCAGGGTGTCGTCCAGCAGCGGCACCAGGTCGCTGTCCACCAGTTGAAAGTGCTTTTCGCGCGAGTAGGCGAGAAAATCGCTGATGATGTTGTTCAGCCGCTCCGACTCGCGGGTCACGATGTCCACCAGCGTGCGCTGTTCTCCGTCGAGCACCGAGACGTCGGCCAGCACCTTCACCGAGCCGGCAATCGAAGCCAGTGGATTGCGGATTTCGTGCGCGATGGCCGCCGCCATGCGTCCCACCGCCGACAGCCGGTCGCGCAGGCGCACCTCGCGCTCCAGGCGGCGAATCTCCGTCAGGTCGTCAAAGGTATAGACGAAGCCCACCTCGCCGCGGTCGGGGACCGACAACGCCGACCGCGTCAGCCCCAGGGTTCGTTGCCGGCCGCTCAGGTTGACCCGCATCTCCAGCCGGATCGGCGCCGGGCCCGGCAGCGGCAGCGGATCCATGAACAACTGCTCCACCGGCCGGCCCACGATTTCCGACTCGAATTTCCCCAGCAGCCGCTGCCCGGCGGCGTTGATCAGCGTGACCCGGCCGTCGAGCCCGGTGGTAATCAGCCCGCCGCTCATCGAATGGATGATGTTCTCGTGCAGCGCCTGCAGGCTCTCCAGCGCGCCGCTCTTGAATTGCAGTTGCACGTCCGTCTGGCGCAGCTTCTGGCTCAGGTGGCTGGACAGGTAGGCGATCGCCAGGTAGGCGAAGAGGTTGATCAGGATGGTCGCCTGCAGCGAGCGCAGGTCCAGCCGCCCCGCCGAGAACGACGGGATCACGCCGAAGTACGCCAGCTCCAGCATGCCGCCGGAGAGGATGAAGCACAGCCCGGCCACCATGAAGGTCCAGGCCCGCGGCAGCAGGATGCTGGCCACGATAATCAGCAGCGGGTAGAGGAAATTGAAGGAGCTGTCGATGCCGCCGGTAACGTAGACAAACGCCGTGGCCATCACCATGTCGGTGAGGACCTGCAGCGGGGGCTGGAAGCCGCGGTCGTCGCGCCACCCCGAGGTCAGCAGCAGGAACAGGACGGAAATCGTGTACCACAACAGCACCACCACCACGAACACTGCCTTGGGCAGGTTGGTGGGGGTAAGCACGGCCACCGCCAGCTCGATGCCGAACAGGAAGGTAATGACGATGACGCGTACCTTCGCCAGCCAGGCGAGCCAGGTGTTCTCGTGTACGACTTCAGGCATTCCGCAATTCCGGTGGAAGGAAGTGCCGGCGCGCCTGGGAGGCGCGCCGGCCGGTAAGTTTCCCGGGAAAGGTTATCCGGACAGCTTGGCGATCATGGCGAACAGCGGCATGTACAGCGAAATCACGATTCCGCCGACCGCCACGCCGAGGAACGCGATCATCACCGGTTCCAGCAGGGTCAGCATGTCCTTGGTGGCCGCGTCCACATCGTCCTCGTAAAAGTCGGCGATCTTCTGCAACATGGCGTCCATGGCGCCGGTCGCTTCGCCCACGCCGATCATCTGCGTCACCATGTTGGGAAACACGCCGCACTCTTTCAGCGGATCGACGATGGTGCGGCCTTCCTCGATCGCCTTGCGCACCTTCATCAGCGCCTCTTCCAGCACCGCGTTACCCGAGGTGCGGGCGGTGATGGAGAGCCCTTCCAGAATCGGCACGCCGGAAGTGATCAGGGTTCCCAGGGTACGGGTGAAGCGCGCCACCGCGATCTTGCGCAGCAGCATGCCCAGGATGGGCAGGTTGAGCAGCATCTTGTCGAAATAGTAGCGGCCGCGCGGGTCCTTGCGGATCTGCTTGACCCCGAAAAACAGCGCGATCAGGCCCACGAAGAACATCCACCAGAACTGCCCGATGAACGCGCTCAGGCCCATCACGAAGCGCGTCGGAGCCGGCAGGTCCACGCCCAGGCCGGCGAACAGGTTGGCGAAGATCGGCACCACGAATTTCAGCAGCGCGCCCACCACCAGCACCGCGATGCTGATGACCGACACCGGGTAAATCAGCGCCGACTTGACCGCCGACCTCAGCTTGACCGCCTTTTCCACGTAGGCCGAGAGGCGCTGCAGGATGGTGTCGAGAATAC
>DASUBK010000015.1:0-6124 GCA_035763305.1 Terriglobales bacterium
TCGACAATCGTACTTGGTTAGGCTCCCGCCGCCTTGGCCGAGGTTGCGCGCCCGATGGGCAGCACCTCTTCCAGGCTGCCGTGCGGGCGCGGGATCACGTGCACCGCGATCACTTCGCCCACGCGCCGCGCCGCCGCAGCGCCGGCATCGGTGGCCGCCTTCACCGCCGCCACGTCGCCGCGCACGATCGCGGTCACGTAGCCGGAGCCGATCTTCTCCCAGCCGACCAGCGATACCTTGGCCGCCTTCACCATCGCGTCGGAGGCCTCGATCATCGCCACCAGCCCGCGCGTTTCGATCATTCCCAGTGCTTCACCCATGTGTCCTCCGGAGCTTTGAGCTGTGAGCTCTGAGCTTATTTCGTTCTGGCTTCCGGCGCTGCTCACCATATAGGGCACGGCATCCCAGCGCCAGTAAAAATGTCGTCATACCCGCCCTCTGGCTCAAAGCTCAAGGCTCAAAGCTCAGAGCTTGTCACCATCTTCGTTTCGTATGCCGTACCGCATCTTCCACGATCGTCGCCAACTCTTCCCGCGTCACCAGGAACCGGTCGCCCGAGGCCGACGGCGCTGCCGCCGAGCCGTTCGCCGGAATTCCCTCCGCCGGTACCGGGCATCCCGGCACGCCGCCCGCCGGACCGCTGGCGCCCTCGTATTTCGAACGCGCCACCAGCAGCTTGTCCACGTCGTCGCGGCTGAGCAGTTGCTGCCGGCCGAGCGTGTGCGTCACCAGCGACACCTTGGCGAAGTGCTCCACCGCCTCCATCTTCATGAACGCCTTCAGCAAGTCCTCGCCGTAGGTCACCACGCCATGATTGGCCATGAGGATGGCGTCATGCTGCGGGATCAGCGGCTTCAGCCCGTCGGTCAACTCCGGTGTTCCCGGCGTCCCGTATTTCGCCAGGGGAACGCACCCAAGGGTGATGACGACCTCCGAGCACAGCGCCTGGTTGAGCGGCATGCCGGCCGCCGCGTAGCCGGTCGCTGTCGGCGGATGCGCATGCACCACGCCCTTCACTTCCGGCCGCAGCTTGTAGATAAGCAGGTGCATGGCGATTTCGCTGGAGACGTTGCGCCGCCCCGCCACTCGCTTGCCATTGAGGTCCACCACCACCAGGTCTTCCGGCTCCATCATCCCCTTGCTCATGCCGGTGGGAGTGGAAAGCACGGTGTCGTGGTCCAGGCGGACGGAGAGGTTGCCGTCGGTCGCCGCCACAAAGCCCCTGTCGTGCAGGCTGCGCCCAAAGCGACAGATGTCTTCCCGATGCTGGCGTTCGCTCTTCATCTACTACAAGTGTAGGAGAAACTGCGGGCAGGGGCATGGTAGCGCAAACCAGTCGCCAGCCGCCAGTCGCCGGTAGCCAAGTCGCCAGTCGCCGGTCGCCAGTGACACCAGTACGGATAAACCGAGATGAGCGGCTGGTCGCCGGCTACTGGTGGTGCAGCGACCGCGGACTGTCGACTGGCTGCTGGCGACCGGCCACTGGCGACTGGCTGCTGGCGACCGGCTACCGCCTCAGAATGTTCTTGGCGATGAACAGCACGTTCGCCGGGCGCTCCGCCAGGCGCCGCATCAGGTAGGGGTACCACTCGGTTCCGAAGGGAATGTAGACCCTCATCCCCCAGCCCTCGCGCGCCAGTTGCTCCTGCAGATCGCGGCGGATGCCGTACAGCATCTGGAACTCGAACGCCGTGGGCGGGATCTTCTCCTGCCTGGCGAATTGCCGGGTGGCCTCGATGATGCGCTCGTCGTGGGTGGCGATGCCGTGGTAGACGCCGCTTTTCAGCAACATCTTCATCAGGTGAACGTAGTTTTCATCCACCTTCGATTTTTCCTGGAAGGCGATCTCCGGCGGCTCTTTGTAGGCGCCCTTGCACAGCCGGATGCGGATGCCCGCCGCCAGCAGGTTCTTGATATCGTCCTCGGCGCGGCGCATGTAGGCCTGGATCACCGCGCCCACGCGCTTGTCGAAACCCGGCCGCGCGTGCAGTTCGTGAACGAAATCGAGCGTGCGCTGCGTGTACGGCGAACCCTCCATGTCGACGCGCACGAAGTTGTTGGTCTGGACCGCGTGCTCCACGATGCCCGACACCAGCTCGCGCGCCAGCTTCTCGTCCACATCCAGCCCCATGTGGGTGAGCTTGAGGCTGACGTTGGCGTTCAGCTTGCGGCTGGTGATCTCGTCGATCAACTGGTGATACAGCGCGGCGCTGGCCCGCGCCTCCTCGGGATTGGTGACGTTCTCCCCCAGGTTGTCCACGCTGACCGTCATGCCCTTTTGGTTGACCGCGCTGGTGGCCGCGAGCAGCTCTTCCACGCTGGTTCCGGCGACGAAGCGGCGCGACATCTTCTGCCCCATCGCCGAGTGCTCGGCGAAGTGGCGCAACGACTTGCTGGTGGACAATCCGATGAAAAGTTCCCGTAGCATGCGGCTCCAGTATGAAGACGGCGAGCAGGAAAACTAACGTTTGTACCACATCGCGCGACCGCGGTCAGTATGCGCGCCATCACAAGCCCGGGTGATTTGTGACCTGTGACCTGCTGACCTGTGATGGGCGCTCCCCGGCCGATTGGGCCCAACACCCCAACCCAGCAGAATAAATCGCGCGGCCAGCCCCTGGCCAACGCCTCACAGGCCCCCCGCCGTGTCATCCCGAGCGGGACGGCGGTCTGCGGAGCAGGGCGCCGTCGAGTCGAGGGACCCTTTGGTTTTTTCTGCCCAGGAGATCACCTGTAGCTATTGTCTGCTGGTGACTAGTGACTGGCTACTGGCTACTGGCTACTGGCCACTGCCCACTGCCCACTGCCCACTGTAAAATCCCACCATGCCGCGCGGCCGCTTCATTACCTTCGAAGGTCTCGACGGGACCGGCAAGAGCACGCACCTGGAGAAGCTCGCCTCCATCCTGCGCCGCCGCGGCCTGGAGGTGGTGACCACCCGCGAACCGGGCGGCACCGAGACCGGCGAGAAGGTCCGCGCCATCATTCTTGATTCGCGCACTCGCGGCCTCGCCGCCCGCGCCGAACTCGCCCTGATGTTCGCCTCGCGCGCGCAGCTTCTCGAGGAGCTTGTCAAGCCCGCGCTGGAGCGCGGCGCCTGGGTCCTGTGCGATCGCTTCACCGACTCCTCCGAGGCCTACCAGGGCGGCGGACGCCAGCTCGGCTCCGACACCGTCCTGCGCGTGCATCGCGCCGTGTGCGGTGACTTCTGGCCCGACCTGACGATCCTGATGGACTCCGACGTGGAGAAAAGCGTCAATCGCGCCCGCCGCCGCAACACCAGCATCGCCGACAAGGACGAGAACCGCTTCGAAAGCGAAAATCGCGAATTTTTTCAGCGCGTTCACCAGGCGTATCTCGCCATCGCCCGCCGCGAGGAGCGCATGGTGAAGGTGGACGCCCGCCGCGCCATCAGCGTCGTGCACAAGGAAATCGTCGCCATCGTCGAGAAGCGGCTGCTGGAGAAGAAGCCGTTAGCCGTTAGCCGTTAGCCGTTAGCCGTTAGCCGTTAGCCGTTAGCCGTTAGCCGTTATGGGTTTCGATCAATTTCACGGCAATCCGGATACCGTCCAGCGCCTGCGCGCCATGCTGGGGCGCGACCGCTTTCCTCACGCCGTGATCCTCGCCGGCCCGGAAGGCTCGGGCAAGTACACGCTGGCGCAGATGGTCGCCAAGGCGATGAACTGCCTCAATTCGCCGCTGGCCCGCCGGCACGACGACCAACCCGGCCTCGGACTGGCAGTCGAGGCGCCCGCGGACAACGGTCTTCCCGATTTCTGCGGTGTCTGCCGCAACTGCACTCGCATTGCCGAGGCCGACGATCTCTCCGCCCGCTGCGAGGAGGCGGTCGAGACCCGCGAATCCCTGCGCGAGACCGACAAAAAGGAAACCCGCATCTTCATCCAGACCCATCCCGAGGTCCTCATCATCCCGCCCGATCCCCCGCAGATGATGATCAAGGTGGACCAGGTCCGCCACGTGACCGCCACCATCTACTACAAGCCCGGCGAGGCCCGCCGCCGCGTCTACATCTTCACCGCCGCGGTGTTCATGAAGGAGGCCGCCAACGCGCTGCTGAAAGTGCTGGAGGAGCCGCCCGAGTTCGCCACCATCTTCCTGCTGGCGGAAAATCCCGGCGCGCTGCTGCCCACCATCCGTTCCCGCTGCGTGACCTTCCAACTGGCTCCATTGCAGCGTGAGGAGATCGAGCGCCTGCTCGCCCAGCGCCGCAGCGAACTGAATCCCAAACAGCGCGCTCTGGTGGCCGCGCTCTCCGGCGGCGCCGTCGGCAAGGCCCTGAGCTTCGACCTGCCGCTCTACCTCGAAGCCCGCCAGGACGCGCTCACCCTGCTCTCCACCGCGCTCCTCGCGCAGGACCACAGCGCCCTCTTCAAGGTCACCGAGACCTACCGCGCCGGTGCCGAAGGAAAAGAGAAGACCGATCGCCTGATCCGCACTACCTACGGCCTGCTGCGCGATCTGCTGGCGCTAAAGTCCGGGACCGCGGAACTGGTGCGCAACCGTGACATCGAGAATGAGTTGTCGTCGATGGCGCGCTCCGCCGAATTTGCCTGGATCGCAACCGCCTCCCGCCGCCTGGGCGAGGTCGAAAGCGGCATGCGCCGCAACCTGCTGCGCAACCTGTCGCTGGATTCCTTCGTCGCCGCACTGGAAAAGTAGAAAGTTAAATGGGGTAAAGGACAAAGTGAGACGTCGGTTACCTGCGTACTCCCTTTACCCGATTGAACTTTTTACTTGCCTTGCGCCAATCTCGGCCACGCGCCTCCGCCCCGGCATCCTCGCTCGTTCCCGCCCGCATCTATGCTGCCGTTCTAAGCGACATTGCTCCGACCGGATACCTGTGATACGGTAAGCACAAGTCCACACCACCCATCACACCGCATCAAAGGCAATCGTGTCAGTGTGTGGCGTTTCCGCCGGATTTCCGTGCCGGAGCAAATCTGGCCTTGGCGCTGGCTAAGGCAGTAGGAGTACGCCGAGTATGAAGGACTCGATGGATTCGACCGCCGTCGGCCGCGCCCCGGAAGCAGACGGATTCTCCAACCGCAAGTTGATTCGCCCCTCCCTCACCCGGCCCGACCAGCCGGAACGCCGCGAGCGCCCGGAGCGCTCCGAGCGCAGCACCGCCGCCGCTGCCGTGCTGGGCAAGAAGACTCCTCCTCCGGAGCAGACTCACGCCGAGAACTTTTATTACCAAAAGCAGATGCAAGCCCGCACCCCGATGGTGGTGGTGCTGCAGGACGGCGAGACCATTCACGGCATCATCGAGTGGTACGACAAATCCTGCATCAAGCTGAACCGCAACGGCCAGCCCAACCTGCTCATCTACAAGGCCAATATCCGCTACATGTTCAAGGAATCGGAGCAGCGCGAAAGCCGCAACGGCAAGTAGCCCGCACCCCAAGTTTGTCTTATGTACTCCGTGCGCCGTTCTGCTGGAGCGCACGCGCCCTCGTGTGCGTTCTCACAGCCGAGGGCGGCTGTGCCACATTTGCAAATCTCCTAGCCTTCGGCCGTGATTGCCACTACCATTCGTCCCACTAGCAAGGGGTGACAATTGGCCGCACCGGGAACGTCTCTGGGCCCGTACGAAATCCTCGGCTCGATCGGCGCCGGAGGCATGGGCGAGGTGTATCGCGCGCGCGATCCGCGGCTGGGCCGCGAGGTCGCCATCAAGATCCTGCCGGCGCACTTCGCGCGCGACGCCGAGCGCCTGCGCCGCTTCGAGCAGGAGGCCCGCGCCGCCGCCGCCCTGAATCACCCCAACATTCTGGCCATCTACGACCTGGGCACGCAGCCGAACGGCTCGCCGTTCATTGTTTCCGAACTGCTGGACGGCGAGAGCCTGCGCGACAAGGTGCGTTCCGGCCCGCTGCCGCTGCGCAAGGCGACCGACTACGCGGCGCAGATCGCCCGCGGCCTGGCCGCCGCGCACGACAAGGGCATCGTGCACCGCGATTTGAAGCCGGAGAACCTGTTCGTCACCAAGGACGGGCGGGCGAAGATTCTCGACTTCGGCCTGGCCAAGCTGACGGAGAAGACGGTCAGCGACGTGGTCTCCTCGGCGCCGACCGAGGCCGCCGGCACCACGCCGGGCATGGTG
>DASUBK010000016.1:0-2820 GCA_035763305.1 Terriglobales bacterium
TCAGCATTGGCTGTAGCGCCGGCATCCTGCCGGCGGGCCCGCCACAATGGCGGCGGTGCCAGCGATACCATAGAGAGACCGACCTGGAACCGTTGATCCGGCCGGGCTGATTTTGGATCAGCGTTCCTCAGCGATATCAGCGGTTGCTCTTCCTTCCTTCTCCGTGTCTCCGTGTTGAACTCCCCCCTGCACCCTTTCCGCTACAATCGTCTGTTGCGCTGCTGTTCCGCATCCAATCTGGTTACCCATGCCTGAAGAACGACTGCAAAAGATCATCGCCGCCGCCGGCATCGCCTCCCGCCGCCACGCCGAGGAACTGATCACCCAGGGCCGCGTCTCCGTCAACGACGAAGTAATTCGCGAGCTGGGCAGCAAGGCCGACCCGCAGCGCGACAGCATTCGCGTCGACGGCCGCCTGCTGCGCGGTCCCGAGCGCCCGGTTTACCTCCTGCTGCACAAGCCCAAGGGCTACGTGACCACCGTCACCGACCCCGAGGGCCGTCCTACGGTAATGAAGTTAGTTCGCCACCTGGGCGGCGAGCGCGTCTACCCGGTCGGGCGGCTGGATTACCTCAGCGAGGGCCTGCTGCTGCTGACCAACGACGGCTCGCTGGCGCAGAAGCTGATGCACGCCTCCACCCACCTGCCGAAGGTGTACGAGGTCAAAGTCAGCGGCAAGCCCGCGGAAGAGGAGATCGAACGCCTGCGGCGAGGCATCCTGCTGCCGGCGCGGTCCATGCCGCTGCGCCTCCCCGACGGCTCGGAAGGCCGCCCCGGGCAGGTGCGGCGCCAGCAGGCGGTGCGTACGCAGCCGGCCAAGATCCGCCTGCTGCGCGAGGCGGCAAACCCGTGGTACGAGGTCACGCTGGTCGAGGGCCGGAACCGCCAGATCCGGCGCATGTTCGAGCAGATCGGCCACCACGTGGAGAAGATCAAGCGGGTGAAGTACGGCCCGCTGGAGTTGGACGTGGAGCCCGGCCAGGCGCGACCGCTGCGGGAAGCGGAAGTGCGCGCCTTGAAGGCGGCCGCCCGTGGCGAAGTGTGGCCCGGGCCTGCGGCCCGGGCGCGCGGCTCGAAGACCCGCGCCACACGTTCCGGCCGGAACCAGCGGCGCTAAGGGAAGGACGGCAAAAATGGCCATCGTAAGCTGCGACCTGGATGTTCTAATAAAGGATTCAATGCGCAACTTCGAAGCGTTGGTTCCGCAACACGTTCGGGCCCTGGGCGCCTATGTGCCGGGCAAGCCCATTCGTGAGGCGGAGAGGGAGAGCGGCGTGGCCTGCATCAAGATGGCGTCCAACGAAAACCCCTTCGGACCTTCGCCACGCGCGCAGCAGGCGATTGCTCAGGCGGCCGGCGACATCTACCTCTATCCCGACGACACCGTCAGGGACCTGCGGGTCCGGCTGGCGGCCAAGCATGGGATTGATCCCGACCAACTGCTGATCACCGCCGGTTCCACCGCCTTCCTGCACATCATCGCCCGCACCCTGCTCGGTCCCGGCACCAACGCCATCACCAGCGAACGTTCGTTCATCGTCTATCCCATCGCAGTGCAGGCCACCGGGGCGGAGTTCCTCACCGTTCCCATGCGCAACGACGGTTTCGATCTGGAAGCCATCCTGCGCCGCATCGACCGGAACACCCGCGTCGTTTTCATCGCCAATCCCAACAACCCCACCGGCTCGCTGATTGATGCCCGCGAGATGCAGCGCTTCCTCGATCGCGTTCCCGAGCACGTGGTCGTGGTGCTCGACGAGGCGTATTGCGACTTCGCCTCGTACTTCGCTGAACGTGCCGGCATCGAGTACACGCGCTCCGCCCAGTGGGTGCGCGAAGGGCGCAACCTCATCGTGCTGCGGACCTTCTCCAAGGCGCACGGCCTCGCCGGAGTGCGCATCGGATACGGCTTCGCGCCCGCCGCGCTGATGCAGTTCCTGGCCCGGCTGCGCACGGTGTTCTCGGTCTCGAATGTCGCCGAGGCAGCGGCGCTGGAAGCCATGCAGGACGAAGCTCACGTCCGCAAAACGGTCGAGAACAACGCCCAGGGCGCGGAACTGCTGCAGCGGGAGATCGCCGCGCTCGGCCTGCGCGTGCTGCCCACCTGGGCCAACTTCCTCTACGTGGACGTGAAGGAAGACGCGGCCGCGGTTGCCAAGCGCCTGCAGGATGAAGGCGTCATCATTCGCCCCTTGAGCGGCGGCTGGGGCGCTCCCCAGGCCATCCGCATCACCATCGGCACCCCGGAGCAGAACCGTAAGCTGCTGGCCGCGATGAAGAAGATTTACGCGAAGGCAGCGGTTTAGAAAGCTGTGAGCTCTGAGCTCTTAGCTTGTCTCGGGTATCGCAGGAGCTCTCGCCAGGCAAAACAAAGCTCTCACGAGCAGTTCGATGCGACGTAATAGGTCTCGCATGCATCCCCAAACAAGCTAAAAGCTCAGAGCTCAAAGCTAAGAGCTTCTCGCAATCACGTGCTCGTGGACCTCGCCGCCCAGCATCGGCAGCCGCGCCGCGCCGTATAGTCCCGCATCGCTGCCCAGCAACGCGCGGGTGATAATCGTCTTCCCGCTCGCCGGCGCGGGCGTAACCTGCGCCGAGGCGCCGGCCGCCGCCACTCCCGGATCCGAAGGCGCCGTCGCCGCGTACACCATCGACCGCTTCCGCACCTCCGCGAACATCGCCGGCGCAAACGCCTCCCACGCCCCCGACACGCCCCCGCCGATCACGTACATGTGCAGGTTGAAGGCGTTCACCAGGTCGGCCATCAAAATGCCCAGCGCCCAGCCCACGGTGCGGAAGATCGCCTGCGCATCCTCGTAT
>DASUBK010000017.1:0-5003 GCA_035763305.1 Terriglobales bacterium
TGCAGCCCGCGGCGCCGCACTTCGCCATCACTTCCGCGGTGATGCGCTCGGCGGCGAAGCCGGGCGATGACGTGGTGCAGGCTGCCGGCGACGAGGTCACCATCTGCTACCGGCTGCCGCGTCCGGCGCACCAGCGGTCGAGACTGTTTCCGTGAAATAAATTTAAGACGTGGTCAGTGGTCAGTGGTCAGTGGTCAGTGGTCAGTCCGACCATCTCTTCACTGACCACTGACCACTGTCCACTGACCACCTTCCACGCTCACTTCTTCTTCGGCTTCAGCCGCTCCCAATCCTCGTCCGACAGGCTGCGTCCCAGTTCGGTGAAGCCGCCGGCGCCCTGCAGTTGCGCGCCCCCGTCCATCACGATCACTTCCCCGTTCACGTACGCCGAGGCGTCGCTGACCAGGAACACCGCCAGGCTGGTGAATTCGTCCAGGGTACCGAAGCGATGCAGCGGGTTGTGGCCCATGGCCTTGCGCTCCAGGTCGGGCAGAGGAAGCAGGCGGGAGAAAGCGCCCTCGGTGCGTATGGCCCCGGGAGCGATGCCGTTGCAGCGGATGCCCCGGGGACCCCACTCGACCGCCAGGCTGCGGGTCAGGGCGTCCACACCAGCCTTGGAGACCGCCGAGGGCACCACATAGGCGGAGCCGGTCGAGGCGTAGGTGGTGCTGATGTTCAGGAAGATGCCGGGGCGGTTCGCCTGCAACCAGCGCCGGGCAACAGCCATGGTCACATTGATGGTGCCGCTGAGCACGATCCCGGTTACCGCTTGCCAAGCGCGCGGGGAAAGCTCCTCGGTGCGGGCGAGAAAGTTGCCGGCAGCGTTGTTGACGACCACGTCAAGGGCGGCGTGGGACCAGATGTCGCCCACCATGCGCTCCACGGACTCGGCCTGGCGCACGTCGCAGACCCAACCATGAACCGGGCCCAGAGGGCGCAGCTCGCCGACGGACTGCTCCAGGACCTCCTGGCGGCGGCCGCAGATGTGGACGGCGGCGCCGAGGCGGAGGAAGCGCTCGGCCATGGCCCGGCCCAGGCCGGTGCCCCCTCCCGTAACGAGAATGTGCTTGTCTTTCAACAGGCCGGGGCGGAAGATGGCGTCTTCAGAGGTCATAGTTCGGCGCTATTGTAATGGGGGGAGAGCGGCGTGGGGCAATTCCCATGCCATTTGCGGTTCCCCGAAGCACCGATTTTCTCTCTCAGCCGGGCATCTTTTCCGGCTCAAAAGGAAACAAACTTGGGAGTTTGGAGCCGCAGCAGGTCTGGCGGCCATACAGGATCAGAGGCGGGTCCCCTGCATGAAAGCCATTCTTTTTGTCGACGACCACGAGGTGCTGGCGAGGCTGAGCTGCGAAATCCTGGAGATGCAGGGTTACCGCGCCGTCTGCGCCTATAGCGCCGCGGAAGCCCTGGACAAGTTCGAAAAAGAGAAGTTCGACATCCTGGTCACCGACTTCCGCATGGACGGGATGAATGGCCTGGAACTGGCGCGCAAGATCCACGCCAGCAGCCCGCAAACCCCGGTCATCATCGTGACCGGCTACGGACCCATCGACGGCGGCAAGGACGTCAGCGCCTGCCTATCCAAGGAAGAGCTCTTCCCCCAGTTGCTGGAGAAGATCAAGCAGTACCTGGGCGACATGAAGCAAGAGGAAGAGCCGGCGACGGTGGGCGGGCAGCGGGAAGCCAGCTAAACCGGTATTTCAGTACTTCAGTATGTCAGTACCTCGTTGCTGGCGATCCATCCATGCCTTCAAAACTTACGTACTGAAATAATGCTGTACTGAAATACCTCTTCACCTCCGCGTCTCCTGCATCGTTTCCACTCCACCGGACTCGTAGGTCTGGATTAACGGGAGTTGCAACTGGATGACGGTGCCGCCGGTGGCGCTGGCGTTGACCACCATGCGCGCGGTATCCCCGTAGAGCACGCGCAGGCGCTCGGCCACGTTGGCCATGCCGATGCCGGTGCCGCCGATGCCGGTGCGCGGTTCCAGCAGGTTGGCAGCGCCCATGCCGACGCCGTCATCTTCCACTTCCAGCAGCAGCTGATTGCCGGTAAGGCGGCTGCGGATGAAGATGGTCCCGCCTTCGATCTTGGGCGAGAGGCCGTGCTTGATGGAATTCTCCACCAGCGGCTGCAGCAGCATGCTGGGCACCATCACGTCGAGCGAGTCCTGCTCCAGTTCCTTGACCACCTTCAGCTTGTCGCGGCCGAAGCGCACCACCTCGATATCGAGATAGTCGTCGATGAACTGCACTTCTTCGCGCAGGTTGACGAAGGCGTCGCTCTGCCGCAGCAGGCGGCGGAGAATGTGCGACAGCTTGACGATGATGTCGCGCGCGGTGTCGGGATCGAAGCGCACCAGGGAGGAGACCGAGTTGAGGGTGTTGAAGAGGAAGTGGGGGTTGATCTGGTTCTGCAGCGCCTCCATGCGGGCGTGGAGCAACAGGCGCTGCTGCTCTTCCAGCTTGCGCTCCATGCGGGTGTTGTTCCAGATCTTGAGCGGGATGGCGATGCCCATCACCGAGGAAGCCAGGATGGCGATCAGCAGCCAGGGATTGTAGCTATCCACGCCGAAGATGCGGCCGGGAAAATGCCGCAGCAGCTCCAATTTCACCAGCCGCAGCGCGATGATGGTGAAGAAGAAGCTGATCTGCCAGTCGAACTTGGGCCAGGGCAGGTTACGGCGGATCCAACGGTAGATGCTGAGGTCGATGAAGGGCGAGAACGACCAGATTTCCTCGCGGTCACTCGCCCCGTTGCGCAGCGCGCCCGCCACGACGCCGGCCAGGACGTACATGGGCAGGCTCAGCCATTCTCCGTGCACGGCGGCGGGCAGAGCGACCAGGATTCCGCCGGCTACGCCCGCCACGTATCCGCCCATGATGCCCATGATCACCGCGGCCTCGAAGGCCAGGTCGGCGGCCAGGAAGCTCGGCGTCGAGACACGCACCACCACGCCCAGGGCGAAGGGCACGCCGATGAACAGCACCAGGTAGAGCTTTTCGGTGAGGGTGCGCTGCTCGGTGAAGATCAACTCCTTGAAGCGGCGCGAGCGCACCAGCACGCTGGCGACGGCGGCCGCCGCGCCCAGCTTGATCAGCAGGTTGATGGCGATCAGGCGGTCCATGGAGTTGGGGCCAGTTTAACGCATCTTCGGAGCGGCGATAGGTCTTCCACCACAAAGGACACAAACGACACCAAGGTTGTATTTTCTTTTCCTTCGTGTCCTTTGTGGTGAGGGATGGGCCCCCGCTTACAAAATCGACCTGAGCTTCGTCTCCGCCGCCGTCAGAGCCGCCTCCAGATTCGTGCCCTCCGGCAGTCCGGCCTGCGCCAGGTCCTTGCTGCCGCCGCCGCGTCCACCGTGCTCCGCCAAGACCTGCTTCATCAGCGCGCCCATGTCGTGGACCGACCCGGGCGTTTGAGCGAAGACCAGCGAGGGCTGCCCCGCCGACGATCCCAGCAGCGCCACCACCTTCTCCGCCTTGGTCATCTTCTGAGCCAGCAGCTTGATGAAGTTCACATCGCGATCGGCGAAGACGCGCCGGATCACCCCGGAGGCTTCGCCGACCATCTGCGCCGCCAGCAACTCCGCGATCTCCTCCAGCAGCTTCTGCTCGCGCTTGCGCCCGGACTTTACTTCCTCCTGCGCCTTCTGGATCTGCTGCGGGAGTTCCCAGATGTGGGCGGAAAAGACCTCCGCCGCCGCGCGCAGCGTCTCCAGATCGCGGCGCGCGTGGCGCAGCGCGCGGAAACCGCAGACAAAATCCACCCGCGTGCCCTGCTTCACCTTCTCCGACTTGCGCACCTGGATGGGCCCGATCTGCCCGGTACGCGCTACGTGCGTGCCGCCGCAGGCGCAGAGGTCGATGCCTTCGATGTCAATCAGGCGGAGGTCACCTTTCACATCGGCGGGAATCTTGCGGATGCCGAGCCGCTGTGCCTCGTCGCGGGAGGCGAAACGGATCTGCACCGGGCGGTTCTCCACCACCACGTGGTTGGCGCGCATCTCCGCCTTGACCATCTGCTCCGGGGTCAGCGACGGAGCGTCGAGGTCGATGGTGCAGCTTTCGTCGCCCATGTGGAACGACACCGTGGGCATGTTGAACAATTCGATGAACGCGGCCGAGAGCACATGCTGGCCGGTGTGCTGCTGCATGTGATCGCGGCGACGAGGAGCGTCGATGGTTCCCTTCACCGCCGCGCCCGGGCCGAGCGAGTCGGCGGCCTCAACGAAGTGGACCACGGTTTCGTCGTCGCGGTCGGCGACCTCGGTGACGCGTAGCCTGGCGCCGTTCGCCTCCAGCCAGCCGGTATCGAAGATCTGGCCGCCGCTGGTGGGGTAGAAGGCGCTGCGGTCCAGCACCACGGCGGGCCGCGGGTCGCGCTCGACAGCGACGACGTGGGCGGTAAATTCGAGCAGGTCGGGCTGGGTATAGTAAATGCGCTCAGTCATAGAGTCGGATCAGCCCGTGATTGTCCGGCGTCGCTTGCAGCGGGCGAGGGCGCCCGCTGCAGCGGCGATTCGGGTAAGCTCCAGGCCCGCCCCGGCGAGGGCGCCGGGGCCTACCAAAATTTAATCTCCTGCGCCGGCGCCTGCCAAAACTAAGGCATTCGGCAATCGGCATTCGGCATTCGGCATTCGGCATTCGGAAGTCGGCAACCGGCAATCCTACGCCGCGGTGGCCGAGTGCTGCTGCAGATACGCGGCGATCACGTCAATGTACTTCAGCCCCGAGCCGGTGTTGAACAGCACTGCCGAATCGTTCGGCTTCAGGAAGCCCGACGCCTTCAGCTTTTGGTACGCGACCAGCGAGGCCGCGCCTTCGGGAGCCGCGAAGATTCCATCCTCGCGCGCCCACTTCTGAAATGCGGCCATGATCTCGTCGTCAGTCGCCGTCACCGCGGTCCCGTGGCTCTGCTTGAGGATGTCGAGAATGATGTAATCCGCGTAAGCCTTGGGGACGCGCAGGCCGGCTGCCAGCGTCGACGCGTT
>DASUBK010000018.1:0-8190 GCA_035763305.1 Terriglobales bacterium
CGCCGTGGGCGCGGCGATCACGGCGATGTCGATCTTCACCTCGCCGTCCTGGATCGCCTGCCAGCGGCCGCCATGTGAGCGCAGCACGCCCAGGCCGCGCATCTTGCCGTGCGAGCAGTAATCCCCCAGAGGCCCGTTCATCGAGCCCTCGATGTGGTGCACCGCCCCCGACTCCATCAGCTCGATCACCGCCTCGTGCACCGGGAACGATGCGCTGGGAAACCACATCAGGTCGCGTGCGCCCATGCGCGCCGCCGTTTGCAACGCCGTGAGTGCCACGCGATCGCCGTTGCGCAGGTGGTGATGCGAGGAGATCACCATGCCGTCGCGCAACCCGCAAAGCCGCAGCGCGCTTTCGAGGTCAGGAACCCGCTTGTCGCCATTGGACGGATACTGCGCGCAGGAGCGGATCGGCGCCCCATGCTTGCGCGACGCAGGCTGATCGCTATCCACGCCCGCGAACGGCCGCTGCTCGCGCCCGTTGACCATCGCGGGCACCAGCCGCCCGGCCGCGTTGCGCAACAGCTCGAGTTTGACCGATGTCGTACTCATGATGAGCAATTAGCAGTTAGCGATTAGCTGACGAAGAGCGCGCACGCGCTAACTGCTAATCGCTCATCGCTTCTTCTACCCTTCTCCGCCCTCCGCCTTCGCCTTGGCCACCGGCGCCTCGACCGCCGCCGCCGCCCGCAGCTCCGCCGTCACCAAACGCATCTGCTCGGCGCGCTCCACCAGCTTCAGCGCCCGCTGCACCACCGGCGGATCGATCATCTTCGCTCCCAGCGATACCACTCCCAATCCCTGCTTCTGCGCCTCGTCATACGCCGCGACGATCCGCAACGCCTTCTCAATCTCCTGCTGCGACGGTGCAAACGCGCGATGAATCACCTCGATCTGCAACGGATGGATGCACCCCATGCCTTCGAACCCCAGCGCGCGCGACTGCTCCGCCCAGCGCGCCAGCCCGTCCATGTCGCCGACGTCGCCGTACACCGAATCGATCGCCTGCACGCCTGCGGCCTTGGCGGCATTCACCATCCGCGTGCGCGCGTACAGCGACTCCGCGCCGGACGCACTCTTCACCACGCCGAGGTCCGCCGTGTAATCCTCCAGCCCGATGGTCAGCGCGCACACCCGCGGCGATGCGGTCGCGATGGCAAACGCATTTTCGATGCCGAGCGCGGATTCGAGAATCGGCATGAGCCACAGCGGCCGGTCGGAGCCGATTCGCGCCAGCACCTCGGACATCTTCGCATCCACTTCGCTCACCTGCCCGGCGCGCTCGACCTTGGGAATGAGGATGACCTCCGGCTGCAGGGGCACGATGGCCTCGAGATCTTCCAATCCCAGCGGCAACTGGTTGATGCGCACCATGCGCTCACAACGCCCCGCTCCGCCGATCCCCGGAACTGAAAAATCCACCGCCGCCAGCGCGTTGCGCACCAGCAGCCGCGCCGCATCCTTCTCCTCCGCATGCACCGAATCTTCCAGGTCGAGGATGATCGCGTCCGGCTGGTACAGCGCCGCATTGACGAAATATTTCGGCTCGTTCCCAGGGAGATATAGCCGCGACCGCCGCAAGCGATCCTTAGTGCTCGTGTGGCACGGGTCTTTGACCTGTGGCCACGGGTCGGCGGCCCGTGCCACACAACCCGCCCTCCGCACCGCCGCTTCGATCCGCGCCGCCAGCACGAATGGCAAGGCTCCCGCATCTTCGATCAGCACCCGGGCGTGCTCGACACCAAGCGCGCGCAGCACCTCCGCGGCTTGCGACCGGATCTGCTCTCCGTAATACGCCGCGACCTTCGACTGGATCTCGATCTCCAGTCCTCCGCCGCCGCGCGCCTCGAACGACACCCGGCAGTCGGAGCGCACCTCGGGACCAAAACGTCCCGCGGTGGCGCTCATCGCGGATTGAGAAACAGCTCCCATCGTTGTGTCATCCCGAGCGAGGCGCTTGCGCCGAGTCGAGGGACCTTTTGTTTTTCCTCTGAACGGCCGCTCGACCACTTTTCTTCTGATCAGCGTCAATCACCGGAATCAGCGGTTCGTCTCCTTCAATCCGCCGCCGTCACTTCCGCCTTCTGCAGCTTGCGCAAAATCGCATCGGTCATCTGCCCCGTCGATGCAGCACCCGCCGCAATCGCTCGCGGCCCGCCGGCGATGCGCATCATGTCGTAGGTGCGCACCTTGCCCTCATTCACCACCGCCGCGATCGCCGCCCGCACCCGCTCTGCCTTGCCGCGCTCGCCAACGTGGTCCAGCAGCATCGCCGCCGACAGGATCATGGCAATCGGGTTCACGATCGGCGGGTCGAGTTCCGCGTACTTGGGCGCGGAGCCGTGCGTAGGTTCGAAGACGGCCACTTCGTCGCCGATATTGCCGCTGGCGGCGAAGCCCAACCCGCCCACCAACCCGGCGAACGCGTCGCTGATCACGTCGCCGAAGAGATTGGACGCGATGATCACCCCGTACTCTTCCGGGTTCTTCGTCAGCCACATGGTCTGCGCGTCGATGTTGGTCGACCACAGCGGTATGCCGGGATGGTCCTTCGCCACCAACCGCGCCACCTCTTCCATCATGCCGCTGGTCTCGCGCACCACGTTCGGCTTCTCGCAAATGGTCACATTCTTATAGCCGTACTTCTTTGCATGCTCGAAAGCCGCGCGGCAGATGCGCGTCGCCGCCGTGCGCGTAATCACCCGCAGCGAAACCGCCAGGTCGCAGCCCGGCACCTGCGCGAACGGCTTCCACTTCGCGTGCGTGGCGAAGGCCTCGCGCACCTTATCGGGCGGATTCGTCCACTCCACTCCGCAGTACAGGCCCTCGGTGTTCTGGCGGAAGACCACCACGTCCACCCGCGGCTCCTCGAACCCGCCGCCGGGACGCTTGCGAATGAAGTTCAGCGGATTGCCGGGAAAGCCGACGCACGGCCGCACGCAGACGTCCAGATTGAAGCGCTGCCGCATGGTCACGATGGGCGAGTAGTAGGTGTAGCCCTGCCCGCGCAGAGCGGGATTGAGCTCTGCGTCCGCCTCCTTCTTCGGCTTGGAGGTGATGGCGCCGAACAGCCCCAGCTTGTGCTGCTGCAGCAGCGCGATGGTGCGCTCGGGCAGCGCGTTCCCTTCGCTCCGCCAGAACTCCCACCCGATGTCGCCGTGCACGTAGTCGGCGTCGAAGCCGGCTTCGTTCAGCACCCGCACCGCTTCGGGCAGCACCTGGTTGCCGATGCCGTCGCCGGGCATGGTGACCACCGTGTATTTCGCCATACGCAATCCCTCTTCAACACGGAGGCACGGAGACACGGAGTTGTTGTTTCTTCTCCGTGCTTCCGTGTCTCCGTGTTGAGCTACTTCATCAAGCGCCGGGCCACGAGCATCTCGATCCCGCCCGCGATCACCAGCGATTGTGGCACCGTGCCCAGCGGCGGGAAGCGGTACTCGTCACAGCCGTATGTGATGACCCCGCGCGCGAAATCCACGCCCAGGGCGCCGCCCGCGATGCTCCTCTCGTTGCGCTCGAGGTTCCGCCGGAACAGCGAGTGCAGCCGCAGCACCAGCTCCGCCTGCTCCAGGCACAGGAATCCGTTGTTGAAGGCGTTGCGCAGGTAGGTCTGCGAGAACGACGCCGCGATCACCAGCGAAATCCCCTTCGCCTTGAGTGCGGTGACCGCCTGCTCGCGGCTGGAACCGCAGCCGAAGTTGTGCCCGGCGACCACGATGTCGCCCGGCAACAGTCGCTTCGCCAGCTCGGGGTCGTAGTTGTCGAACACCACCGCCGCCATCGTTTCCGGCGTCATGTCCTCGCGATAGGTGTAAGCGCCCGCATAAATTCCGTCGGTATTGAGATTGTCCTTGGGCAGGAACACCAGCCGCCCGCTGACTCGCTTCGGGAACCCGGGCAGGATCGCAACCTCCTCCGCCTCAGCCGCGCGGCTGGAAAACACCTGAACATTCCGTTCCGGTGTCATCCCGAGCGAGCGCGACCGACCCGAAGGGGAGGGAGCGCGAGTCGAGGGACCTTTTGCCGCGCCCTCGAGCTCTTCGAGCCGCTCCGGCCCGCAGATGTATCCCGCCACCGCGCTGGCCGCCACCACCGCCGGCGATCCCAAGTAGCACTGCGCCTCGCGCGAGCCCATGCGTCCTTTGAAATTGCGGTTGGTGGCGGAAATTCCCACTTCGCCGGCTTCCAGCAGTCCCGTGCCGAGTCCGATGCACGGCCCGCAACCCGGCGGCAGCGGAATCGCGCCTGCATCCAGCAGCGCCTGCCACGCGCCGCTCTTCTCCGCCTCCTGCTGCACCCACGCGCTGGCCGCTCCCAGATACAACTTCACCCATTCCGCCACCCGCCGCCCGCGCATCACCTCCGCCGCCGCTTCCAGGTCCTCGCGCCGCGAGTTGGTGCAGGAAAGAAGATAGGCTTTCTGGATTGCGACCCTCTTCTCTTCGATCTCAGCGACCGCCGCCGTGACCTGCACCGCGTCAGGCCCGGCAACCCCCGGCGCCAGCTCACCTAGGTCCAGCGTGATGCGCGCCACGTACTGCGCATCCTTGTCGGGATGTGTGGCACAGCCGCCCTCCGTTGCAGCGAGCGCGCCCTCGCGCTCGTCGGATGTGGCACCGCCGCCCTCGGCTCTGTCCTTGCTCTGCCCCCGCAGCCACGCCGTCATGACCTCGTCCGCCGGGAACCACGCCGCCAGCGCTCCCCACTCCGTGCTCATGTTGGCGATGGTCAGCCGCCCGTCCATGCTCAGCGAGCCCACCCCCGGGCCGCTGAATTCCACTGCCGCATTCAGCACCTCGTCGGGATACAGCCCGCAAAGCGCGATGATCACATCCTTGCCGCTGACTCCCGCCGCCAGTTCCCCCTCGAGCACCACCTTCACGGTCGGCGGAATTTGCCACCAGAACTCGCCCGTGGCCCAGATCGCCGCCGCGTCGGTGCGCACCACCGGCGTCCCGATCGCCCCCAAAGCGCCATACATGTTGGCGTGCGAGTCGCTGGCCACCACCAGCCAGCCCGGCCTGACGTAGCCCCGCTCGCACATCAACTGGTGCCCGATCCCCGCGCCCGCGGGATAAAAATCGATGCCGTGCTCGCGCGCGAACCCCTCGATCGCGCGGTACTTCTTCAGGTTCTCCTCGCCGCGGTTCTGGATGTCGTGATCGAGCGCGAACACCGGCTGCCGGCTATCGAAAATCTTCTTCGCGCCGATGGCCTGGAACTTCTTCATTACCGCCGCGGTGTTGTCGTGAGTCAATACATGCCGGGGGCGCAGCGACACGAAGTCCCCCGCCCGCACCGGCCGCCGCGGCCCTTCCGTCATGTGAGCCTGCGCGATTTTTTCAACCACCGTCTGCGGCATAACCTTTTTCTTCCTTTGCGTGCCTTTGCGATCTCTGCGTGGAATCGCTTTTGTCCGCTCGACACAACCCCATCAGCTCGCTCACGCTCTCCAGCTTGTCCAGTTTCCACACCGCGTCTTTCACCTTCCGCTGCGCGCCTTTCGACATCACCGGGTCCGCCAGCGCGGCGAACTTCTCCTCGATCTCCGCGTCGCTCAGCGGGTTGCGCGCGTCGCCCTTGGGATAGTCGAGTTGCTTCTCGAACACCCGCCCGCCGGACGCGCCGATCTTCACTTTCACCCGCTGCAGTGCCGGGAACACCGCCTCGATGTCCGGATCGGCGACCACCTCGATCTTCCGCAACTGCTCGCGGATGCGCGGGTCCATGATTTTCTGCGGCTCGAACTGCGCCGGCGTAACCTGCCGGTCGACAATCGCCGCCGCGATCACGTACGGCAGCGAGTGGTCCGCCGTCTCTTTGCTCCGCGGATCGTACTTGCTCGCATCGGCCAGGATGTCCGCCGCCCGCGCCAGCGAACGAATCTGCACGTTCTCGATCTCCTCCGGTTTGAGATCGTGCGCTTTCACCAGTTCCAGCACCGCCGAGATCGGCGCGTGCGTCAGCGCCTCGGTGGGAAAAAACTTCATTCCGCACTGCGTGATCCGCCACGATTCGCCCAGCCCCGCCGTGAGCGCCTCCAGTTTCCACGCCGGCCCCAGGCAATGCGTCAGGCCTTCCTTGCCGTCCAGCACGTGCTCCGGCCCGGTGTAGCCCTTTTCCGCCAGCAGCGCCGCCAGCACGCCCGACTGCGTGGCCAGCGGGTCCACCGTGTTCTTCATCATGGTGAGCTTGCCGGCAGTCACCGCCCCCAGCGTCGCCATGCGCGATCCGGAAATGCCGATGGCGTGCTGGAGCTGCTCCGCGCTCAGCCCCAGCCCTCGCCCGGCCACGATCGGCGATACGAACGCGGTCAGTGTCGCGTGGTGCCAGCCGCGCTCGCGGATCCCGGGGATCGCCGCCTCGCACAGCCGCATCTCGAATTCGTGCCCCAGCACCAGCCCGACGATCAGGTCCCGCCCGTCCGCCTGCGCGCGCTCGCAGCACGCCAGCGCCGCCGGAAAAATGTCGGAGGGATGCGACGGGTCCTGCTTCCAGTAGATATCGTTGTAGTCCATGCAGCGGATCATCAGCGCGTTGGCCAGGGACGCCGACACCGCATCCATGCCCTTGCCGCTGCCGATCACCGTGCACGGCCCCGCGCCGGCCGTCTCCTCCAGCACCTCCAGCGCGATGCGGACGTCGTGCGCGCGATAGCCGCCCAGCGCGCACCCCAGCGAATCCAGCAGGAAGCGCTTGGCCTGGTAGACAGCCTCGTGCGACAGGTGTTCAAACGCCAGCCCGGCTGCAAACTGCGCGATCTGTCTTGTGACGGTCATGTCTGTTGGTGGCCTTCGTGCCACCTTCGTGGCCTTCGTGTGAACCGGCTCTCGTTGTTCACACGGAGGTCACGAAGGTCCTACGAAGGCTCAAGCTTTGAGATTCTTGATGGGGTCGAACGCCATGAAATCCGCGTGATGCACGATCCACGCCTCGGCGCTCCGCTTCACCAGGTTCCCTTCCGCCGCGTGCGCCGCGATGACGTGGCACACCTCGTCGGGCACGCCGCACTCCATCGCCAGCGCCACGCCGGTAAACGGATGCCGCAGCAGTTCTCCCCGCCGCGACTGCCGCGCCTTGCCCTCCGCTTTCTCGTACTCCAGCAGCTTGCCCACATCCGCCAGGATCGCGCCCGCGATCACCACGTCCAGGTCAATCGCCAGCGCGCCGCCCATGAATTCGCGCATCGCCTCCGCCGCCCGCCGCGCGATGTGCACCACGCACCGCTTGTGCTCCATGAAGCTGACCGGGCAGTTCGGCACCAGCAAAGTGAAGGGAATGCGGTCCAGGTCCTCCGCCGTCAGCGGGCTCAGGCCGAGGGCACGCTTCCACGTCTGCTCCACCTTGACCCGCAGGTCGCCGTCTTGGATCCACTCCAATTCCGGCCACAACTCCCGCACTACCGAGCGAGCCGCGCTGCTGATCTCTGCCATCGTCGCCACCTCGTGTCCTGCTTCCACCTTGGTAACGTGACCTACGTGGACGCAATCTCTTTCACACCCGAAACGTTGAAAGACATGGATTTCCGTCGCAGTGGTAAGCGCTTTCGCATTCGCGCGGCAGCAATCTGCACCTTCCCCGCGAACGCGTTGCAGCATCTCGACTTACCTGCGGCAGCGGTTCGGAAGGACGATTGCTCTCAGTGAACCGGAGGCATGCGTTCCCCGCGCCTGACCTCGAAAGCCCGAGCGCAATCGCTTGTCCGTTCGAGGAAACATGAGAAAGATCTACCTGCTGTTCACACTGTTGGTGATGGGCCTCGGTATAGCGCATGCCGACGCCATTTCGCCGACCGCACTCACCATCTCCAACTTCGAAGCCAATGGTCCGACGTACGCCACCGTTTCGTGGTCTTATATCGGCAACGGCCAGATCGATGTCCTGGTACAGGCTGCCCCGAACTACGGCATCTTCGGCAATGGCGGCGCCGCCTTCGGCTTCAACCTCGTTAACCCCGACAATCAACTGGCCTTCACCATGGTGACCGCCGGCCTCTCCGTCGGTGCCAATCCCTGCAGCGCCACCTGCACCATGGACGGCTTTGGCAGCTTCGAGTACACCGTCAACAGCGGCCCGGCCTCCCAGGCGGTGTCCTCCATCGAGTTCTACATCGGCGATGGATCGCGCTTTACCTCTTCCACCGATCTGTCGCATGTGTTCGACGCCAATGCCAGCGGCCACGATTTC